>NZ_JAJAFZ010000129.1:0-4287 GCF_025384895.1 Photorhabdus kayaii | reverse complement strand
CAAAATCCTATTGGGATAGGCTCTTAGTCCGAATGATGCGCTCTGATCAATCTCCAAACATCAAAAATCACTCACCGGACTAAGCTTTCTGATCACTATTCTTGAATCGTGCGACTCTGATAATTTGGGTCAGCTCTTATCTGCGATTCCGTAAATGGCACACGCTGCCATTGTTTAGTACTGTAGCTATGTGTGTAATCACTGTAGTAAGGCGAGGTCGGATCATCAGTCAAGGACGAAACTAATAAAACATAAGCCTCCACGCCATCACGTGGGAAACTCACCACCTGCAAATAACTATTGCTGGTTACATCTCCTCTATCCATTTCGTATGAGTTATTTACATTACAGCTAATAGTAAAGTAACCCATTTCATCACATCCACCATACAACGGCATCTTTCTGTCACCACGAGTGAGATATAGATAGTCACCTCGTTTAGCGTTTAATGACAAACCACGATGTTGCAAATCTAATACCGTGGCACCTAAGGCTTGACGTAGTGTTTCAGTTGCATTCGTCCGCAGATCACGCGGAGTATTCAGTGGGTCGGCTGAGTCAAACGGCACGGCGAATAATTCCTGCGTATCACGCTCTATCAATAATCTCGTCCAAAATCCATCCCATACATGGGCACCACGTGCACCGCTATTACCTGTGTTATTCCAAGCTCTCAATACAGCACAGGCTTCCGTCAGATTCACCTTACGTCCTGACACAAACAACTCTCCTTTGAGTACATCGCGCTGCACGTTGACTAGGGGTATGACACAGACTTGATCCAACGCCTGCGTTTTAAAACGTTCAGCACTAAATACCCGGCTATTGAGCGCCATCTGACGTATCACTTCACTATTGACATTGCGCCCCGGATAACCATCGTTGCCACTAAAACGTTCTTGCACCATCACATGCCCCATACGAGTACGCAAATTCAATTCCTCCTCACCACTCGGGCCAAAAATTGCAGGATAACCCGTTAGCGGTGCTTGGGGATTACTTAACCAATAGCTATTGTTCATATTGGCCACATAGTCTTTGCGCAACAAACTAGGCATTCGGCTCGGGCCAACTGCGCCAAGCTGTACTGAATCGGGATCGTTTTGCCAATTACATGTACTGCGCGAACCATCAAGAAAAGGAGTATTAGGTGGTAAATGCCCAGCCTTTATTAAAGCTTTTCCCATTGCCGTAGTACACTGTTCCACTTGTGTGGGCGATATATTAGGCACCGCCCCCATATCGGCATACCAAGCCTGCGAACTACCTCGTCCTACAGCCACAGTATTAACCCAAGGCATAGCAGCCTCCTCACGTTGAATGGTAATAAATTCATCAAGTGATTTAGCTTCACTCCAACGCAACCAGTTACGCCAAGGACGGAAATTATCCCGGTTAATGTTGCGCAAGGCAAACGCTGTATTTTCGCTCCAAGTCAACATCGGATCACTTACAATGGGACCATATTCGGATTTGTACAGTGTACGCGTAATTGGTACAAGAGCTCCTGAGCTATGTTTTACTTGTACTGTAATGGTATGTGACTGCATTCTCACAACTTTTCCATCATGTAGATAACTGAACGGATCACCTTGTACCAATCGCAATTCAAAAAATCCAGTACGCTCTGCTGTCGAAACCGTATGACTCCAAGCTACATTGTCATTAAACCCGATTTGCACCACAGGTGAACCTAGAAATGCAGCACCACTCACATTCAGTACTCCAGGAATCGTCAATTGTGCTAAGTAAAACCGATCTGGCCCCTCCAAATACCAATGTGGATTACCAAATAGCAGTGGGCTATCCGTACCTGTAGCCACTGAACCAAAACCATATGCATTACTACCAATGCCTCCATTGACCAAGTTACGAATCCGAGGGAATCCAGCAACCGCACCTCGGACCAGCGGTATTGTTCTAACAGCGTCAATACCTAGTGCAGGAGGAACCGCATTAGCAATAGACGGTAATAGGCTGATAGACAATTCCTCTGCTAAATCAACCGAATACATCCGACGATAAATATCTTGCGCACTAATCGATTTTACCCAAGGCGCGCTACTGCAAGCCGTATTCTTTTTGTCAGAAGAACCTGCGGCTTTAAATTCACGCACATAGCGATTGTAACCAGAAGCAAATCCTTCCACGAGTAACCTCATTCGCTTTGGCTGGGCTTGTTTCATACTCTCTATTACATCATCAGATACAATGTGGCGATGATAAAAATCGGAGTCCAAATTAGACCAGTTACCCGCTGTACTAAAATAAACTGGTAATGCCTCACCACCGAAATATTCGGAACGCTCACCACGATAAGTTAGAAAAGAATCAGCCATTGTGCAAAGATTATCTTGAGCCTGAGCATAACCATAACCATAGCCTAAACTACCCCAGTCATTAGCCTGAATATGTGGCATTCCCATGCTAGTGCGTCGAATGTTCACTTGATAAGATGACTTATCAGCTCTTAGGGCATTATTTTCAGCATAAGCAGTTAATCCTATGAATAGCATCAGTAATGGTATAACTCTTATACCGTATGCTAATTTTAAAATCATACACATCCCCTTTTTAGAACTATTCATTATGGTTTTAAAAATCGTCGTTTTTATACAGAACCATATAGTTAAATAGACAAAGTAAATCAAAGTGCAACATTGACGAAAAGTAGTGGGACCATACAGATAGTAGATAAGTCATGGCATAAATCTACCCATCTTTTGCTAACTAGAATGACCCCACGTATAAGTATGGTTTTCTATTTTCAGAACAACCTAATTAACCTGATTTACCCTTAGTTTTAATAATCCTTAGCAGTTCCTTTCCTAGGTGGCTAATATAAGGTTTTTTCATAATGGATGAGTGAGTTCCTCTCAATGGAACAATTCGTAATAATCCATCAAATATCAAATTTCCCCAGCCTAGGCTAAAATCACTCCTATCATTTTCATCCATTGCAGAAAACAAAGTAATCATAGTAGGCAGTTTTGGTGGACAGTAATGATAGCTTGCTACATCCATGTTATGACAAACCAAGAGAAAGTCCTTAAGGAAACTATATTCTGGTAAACTCTTCACATTACTATTTTCTTTAACAAGCTGTAATACAGCTGTGTAATCTTTATTTTTTGCCAGCTCAATCGATTTATTAATAACAACATTTGGTATATCTAATGTCGATAACACTTCAATCAATTTAGCCATTTCATCAAAAACAAAGCCATTTGGCTTCTCATACTCAGGATAGAATTGTTTATAGTCTCTATCTGTATCAATCAACCCTATAAAATCCATTTTTTTTCCAGCAGCTATTAACTGACGAGCCATTTCATAAGCAATTACTCCACCAGATGACCATGCTGCAATACGATATGGACCTACAGGCTGTACATGTAACATGCCTTTTATATACGATTCGGCCAGCATCTGGATTGTCACTAAAGAACCATCCTTTGCTTCTTTCTCTAGTAAATTGCCAGCAGAGAATCCATAGACTGGAATACTTATGTCGTCCATCCAGGTAACAAGATCATAGGCATAACTAATACTCCCACCACCAGCATGAACAAAGAACAAAGGTATATCTTTCCCACCAGTACGAATAGGAAATAAGTTAGGATATTGATTTGAATTGCAGTCAGATTGAATGGATATAGCTAGCTGGCTAATTGTTTTTTCGGTAAAAATATCACCTAATACAATTTCAGTATCTAGAGATTGTCGTAATCTCGCTACCAAACTCATAGCTAGTAGTGAGTGCCCGCCTAACTCAAAGAAGTTGTCATGGCGGCCGATACGCTCCACGCCTAACAAGTCCTGCCAAATCTGTGCCAGCTGCTGCTCAAGCTTACCCTGTGGCGCTTCATACTGCCGTGTCACCACCGCACTCTGGTCCGGGGCCGGCAATGCCTGCCGGTCCAGCTTGCCATTCGGTGTCAACGGTAACGCCTCCAGTACCACAAATGCACCGGGCAGCATATAGTCCGCCAGGCTTGTGCTTAACTCAGCCCGCAGCGTTGCGGCGTCCAGCCCCATTCCGGCCTGCGGCACCAGATAGGCCACCAGCCGCTTGTCACCCGGCGCGTCTTCCCGGGCGACCACCACTGCCTCCCGCACACCGTCACAGGCCGCCAGCCGGGCTTCAATCTCGCCTAACTCAATACGAAAACCGCGGATCTTGACCTGGAAGTCATTGCGCCCAAGATATTCAATATTCCCATCCGGCAACCAGCGGCCCAGATCGCCTGTCTTATAGAGCCGGGCCGCTGGTTCATCGCTAAACGG
>NZ_JAJAFZ010000128.1:0-4302 GCF_025384895.1 Photorhabdus kayaii | reverse complement strand
TTACCGCTGACACCGAATGGCAAGCTGGACCGGCAGGCATTGCCGGCCCCGGACCAGCGTGCGGTGGTGACACGGCAGTATGAAGCGCCACAGGGTAAGCTTGAGCAGCAGCTGGCACAGATTTGGCAGGACTTGTTAGGCGTGGAGCATATTGGCCGCCACGACAACTTCTTTGAGTTAGGCGGGCATTCGCTGCTAACTGTTCAATTGCTAGCACGAATTAGGACAGAATTTGAGGTTGAAATAGCTATTCACCAATTGTTTTCCTATCCCACCATTTGCTTGTTCGGAGAGCTCATCATAGATGCACAGTTGCTTCAGTTTGATGTGGATTCCTTGAGGAAACTTAACGAGATAATCAAGGCTCCGAATCATAGGACTACTCTTAATTTTACTAAAGAAAAGTGATAATACTATGAACCATGAAGAATTAACGATATTTCCATTAGCTGGACGCAAACGTTTACTTGAATTGGCCAAACTGGCCAAGCTAACTCGTAATCAGCTTTCCACACAAGAAAAGATTACTCCTCGAATTAGTAATCAACCGGCGAGTTTGTCTTTTGCACAGCAACGACTGTGGCTTCTAGAACAACTGGATCCTGCTGCAAACATAGCATATCACATGCCAGCTGCGTTACGGTTACAAGGGCACTTAGATTATGCAGCATTACAAACAACGCTCGACCGTATTGTTGCTCGGCATGAAGTGTTGCGTACTCGCTTTGCCCTGATAAATGGTGAAGCGAAGCAGCTGATTGCCGAGGCAGATTGCGGTTTTACGTTAAACCAACAAGATCTGAGTTCCTTAACATCTATAGAGCGACAGGTAGCTATCAAAGAATTCATTATCGCAGAGGCAAGCAATCCCTTTGACTTGGCACAAGGCCCGTTAATCCGGGGACAATTGCTATACTTGAATGAAAATGAATATATCTTGTTACTGACACAACACCACATTATCTCAGATGGCTG
Organism: Photorhabdus kayaii; assembly: GCF_025384895.1. Taxonomy (NCBI): domain Bacteria; kingdom Pseudomonadati; phylum Pseudomonadota; class Gammaproteobacteria; order Enterobacterales; family Morganellaceae; genus Photorhabdus; species Photorhabdus kayaii. Next base: position 3,327 of record NZ_JAJAFZ010000128.1, on the reverse strand, counting down.
GTCGATAGGGGTGTTGGTGCATGAATTTTCGACACTGTACAGTGCGTTTAGTCAGGGTTCAAGCGATCCGCTTCCGGAATTAGCAATTCAGTATTCTGACTATGCAGTATGGCAGCGTGCATGGTTGCAAGGTGAGCGGTTCGAACGGCAATTGGCTTACTGGCGGCAGACTTTGTTGGGAGCCCCTGCTTTACTGACCTTGCCAACGGATAGGCCGCGACCAGTGAAACAAAGCTATGCTAGTGGTCAAGTAACACTGTCATGGCCACCAGAGTTGGATGCAGAGTTACGAACATTGAGTCAGCGTTATGGTGCGACCCTGTTTATGACTTTGTTGACGGGATGGTCAGTGTTATTGGCACGGCTGAGTGGTCAACAGGATATCGTAGTTGGTACGCCAATATCCAATCGTCAGCAACAAGAGCTAGAACCGCTGATTGGTTTTTTTGTCAACACGTTAGCATTACGAGTTCAACTATTTGATAACCCTAGTGTCGGGGAGTTATTGACTCGAGTGAAAATGCATGCGTTGGAAGCTTATGAGCACCAAGATTTGCCGTTCGATAAACTAGTGGAAGCTTTACAGCCACCACGTAACTTAGGGCATAATCCAGTCTTTCAAGTAATGCTGGCGCTGGACAATACGCCAAGGGATACACGGCTACAGCTTCCCGGCCTGCATATTAGTCAGTTAGAGTTAGAAAGAAAGGCGACTCCGTTTGATCTAAGTATATCGTTCACTGAAACGGAGCAAGGGCTGAGTGGTTGTCTGGAATATGCCAAAGATCTGTTTGATGCTGCTAGTATCCAGCGACTGGCCGGATATTTAGAGAATGTGTTCGTAGCGATGGTGGCGGATGAGAACCAACGAGTACTAGAACTACCATTGTTATCGACCAGAGAGAGTGAGCAAATTTTGGTGGGCTTTAACGTTACCACCGAGACCTGCCCCCAAGATAGTTTAATCCATCAACTATTTGAACAACAAGTTGAACTAGCTCCAGAGTCGGTTGCTTTGCGTTATGGTGATGAAGAATTGAGCTATGGAGAGTTGAACTGTAGGGCCAATCAATTGGCACATCACTTAATAAAATTAGGTCTCAGCCCGGATGATAGGGTAGCAATCTGCGTAGAGCGCAGTCTGGAAATGGTAGTGGGTCTGTTGGGTATTTTGAAGGCGGGTGGTGCTTATGTACCGCTGGATCCTAACTATCCTATAGAACGATTGAACTATATGTTAGTCGATAGTCAACCAATGGTAGTGTTAACGCAGAGTAAATTGCTTGGTGTGTTACCAAAGGTATCTGTACCAGTATTGCCACTAGATATTGAGCAACAAGTGTTCCCAAATCAGATGATACACAATCCGGACGCAGTAATATTGGGGTTGAAACCAAGTCATTTAGCTTATGTGATCTATACCTCGGGTTCTACGGGACAACCCAAGGGAGTGATGAATACTCATTCAGGATTATCTAATCTGGCCTCCGTACAAGCTGAGTCTTTCAATGTTATCGCTGAGAGCCGTGTCTTGCAGTTTGCTTCTTTTAGTTTTGATGCCAGTGTGTCGGAATGGGTAATGACATTATGTCGTGGAGCGAGTCTTTATCTTGTTGCTAGAGAGGATTTACTGCCAGGCGAGCCTTTGACGCAAACTCTGTGCCGTCATCAGATCAGTCATGTTACGTTACCACCTTCAGCTTTGTATTTTTTAGATGCAGCAGTGCTACCGGAAGCTTTAACTCTAATTGTTGCAGGTGAAGCCTGTTCTGCATCTTTAGCCTCACAATGGACTAGCCAATATCGTTTTTTCAATGCCTATGGTCCCAGTGAGGCGACAGTTTGTGCCTCAATCTATGAGTACCAGACACAACAGTTAGACTCACTCCCGATAGGGAGGCCGATCGCAAATACCCAAATCTATATTTTGGACAGTTATAACCAGCCAGTACCAATTGGGGTGGCTGGTGAGCTCCATATCGGTGGGGCTGGGGTAGCGCGTGGTTATTTAAACCGCCCGGAGTTAACGGCGGAGCGCTTTATTGCCGACCCGTTTAGCAATAAAGCAGGAGCCAGGCTCTATAAAACCGGCGATCTGGGCCGCTGGTTGCCGGATGGGAATATTGAATATCTTGGGCGCAATGACTTCCAGGTCAAGATCCGCGGTTTTCGTATTGAGTTAGGCGAGATTGAAGCCCGGCTGGCGGCCTGTGACGGTGTGCGGGAGGCAGTGGTGGTCGCCCGGGAAGACGCGCCGGGTGACAAGCGGCTGGTGGCCTATCTGGTGCCGCAGGCCGGAATGGTGCTGGACGCCGCAACGCTGCGGGCTGAGTTAAGCACAAGCCTGGCGGACTATATGCTGCCCGGTGCATTTGTGGTACTGGAGGCGTTACCGCTGACACCGAATGGCAAGCTGGACCGGCAGGCATTACCGGCCCCGGACCAGGATGCAGTGGTGACTCGGCAGTATGAAGCGCCACAGGGTGAGATTGAACAGCAGCTAGCGCAGATTTGGCAGGATTTGCTGGGCGTGGAGCACATTGGCCGCCATGACAACTTCTTTGAGTTAGGCGGGCATTCTCTGTTGATCGTCAGTGTGATCGAGCGATTACGCCTGATGAATTTGCACCTAGACGTGGGAACCGTTTTTGCCGAACCAACGCTGATGGCGATGGCCGCCCGTGTCAGCAAGGAGGAAAATATCGCGGGCGAGGGTGTTCCCGAGAATCGTATCCCCAGAGATACTCAGGCTATCACACCGGAGATGCTGCCGCTGATTATGCTGAGTCAACCCGAGATAGACAGCATTGTAACTGACGTTGCTGGTGGCGCTGCCAATATCCAGGATATTTATCCACTCGGCCCGCTACAGCAAGGTATCCTGTTTCATTATTTATTGGGAGCCAAAGGAGACCCTTATTTATCGTACACCATAATGGCGTTCGACAGCCGACAGCGTTTGGATGGCTTTTTGACTGCCTTGCAACAGGTAATCGATCGTCATGATATCTTGCGCAGCGCGGTGCATTGGAAGGGATTACCGGAGCCGGTGCAGGTGGTGTGGCGTCAGGCGCCATTGCGGGTTGAAGAACTGAGCTTATTGGCGGGGGAAGATGCAGAACAACAACTGTATCAGCACATTGACCCACAGTGGGCACGGTTGGATGTGACCCGAGCGCCATTAATGTCGGCTAGTATTACACAGGATTCGCAGTCCGATGAATGGCTGCTGGCGTTACTGAGCCACCATCTGGTGTGCGACCATCTCACGCTGGAGTTAATGCTCCATGAAATTCAGATATTCATACAGCAGCAAGAAGAGCGCCT
>NZ_JAJAFZ010000127.1:0-4596 GCF_025384895.1 Photorhabdus kayaii | reverse complement strand
AAACTATCGTTAAAACTTTATACCGATTAACCCAAGAGTTAAGACAATATTTTTTAACAATGGTCTAAAACCTGCCTATTATAAAGCTATCAGTAAAAAATGAAAAACAAAATTTGATTTTATTAATGCTTATGTCTCCTGGAGAAAACGGATAAATAAAAACATGAATAGTTTAATAAAATAATCTTTTTTCCAAAAGGAATCGCCTTTAATAACGCCTTAAACCAAGGAATAAACTTTTTCATAAACCAATTAAATCATCAATCATGAAAAATCTGAATAACAACCCCCTTAAATAAATGATTTAACGGCATACGAATTAAATTACTTTCAGCGTTATTATTTTATATTTATTATACAAAACCGTGATAGTTTAAACCAGCTTTACACTGCTTTAACCCATCTAATAACATCTCTTTTTTACTGTTTGATTTAAACCATTTCTCTTTTTATACTGTCAATGTGATTTAACGCTAAAATAAATTTAATATCATTATTTTTCCGAGATATTTTCACTCGCTGTTAATGGTTAAACACCTGTCTAACCGTTATCATATTTCTGACTTATTAACCCTCAAAACTTTTAACCTTTGTTGATAGAATAAAACGTTATTAAGCATTAAAGAAAAGCTAATTAACCAATAACACGTTATTAAAGTTTTAGACGATTTAAGAATATTCTTTATTTTTATAATCAAAGCAATCGAAGCTTTACTGCCGATAGCACCACCAATAGTGAACTGTACCTTAATCAGTTGGTGTCTAACTTTTGGGGTGCAGTTAACTAACAATCAGGGATTAGTAATCATTGCTGATATACTACTTCATAGTCATTGTTCAATTCAGTTTGTAGCTTTTCTCGCAGATATTGACCTTTCTCCTTAAAGACTATTTCTGCTTCTGGGGTTGAAAATCCAGAACTTAAGGGATCATCCAAATTTAATGTTTCATCATATTGTTTAAACCAATTATTTAATTCTTCTTTAAGAGAATCACTAATTGGTAAAACATCAGGATCAATATTCCCAACCTCATCATCTGAATCAAGCCATAATGGATAATAATCGTAATCAGCCATTAATTTTATTCTTTTCATATATTATTTACTCCCTGCTGGATTAACACCAACAATAAAGCCATTACTGCCAGTAGTCACCGCTATTCGTTGTTTTTGTCCATTGATTGTAATTTCATAAATCGGACGTCCAGTACCTTTTCCTTGATAACCGACAATCTTTCCTTTAGAAACAGCATCGATAACTATATTTGGTATGATGTGGGATTTTTGGCGGCGTTGACGGCACTAGTTGCATAAAAATATTGTTTATCACCATCATTAATCGGAAAATATTTCTGGGCAGAGAACATTAAATCCCGGCGGCGTTAACCGAGAAGTTCTCCTAAGTCGATGTTAATCTGGCAATCATTCGGGGAGCAGTTTATCTGATGGATCGGGGTAAAGGAAAAAGTATGAGTAAACAATTTGATAAAACAAGTAAATTTTTAAGCTACATTTTACGGCATCAACCCGAAGCGATAAAGCTAACGCTTGAGCAAGACGGCTGGGTTAATATTGATAAACTAATATCCCATGCTAATCAACATGGTGAATCACTTAATAAGGAACTCATCGAACAAATTGTTGCTACCAGTGATAAGAAACGTTTTACGATTTCGGAAGATGGAGTAAAAATTCGCGCAGCACAAGGTCATTCAACTCAGCAAGTTCAGATTAAACATGTTGAACAGACACCGCCTGAGTTTTTATATCATGGTACAACAACACGGTTTCTTGATTCTATTAAAACTCAAGGACTGGTTACAGGCTCTCGTCATTATGTCCACTTATCCAATGACGAACAGACAGCTATATCAGTTGGTCAAAGACACGGTAAACCAGTTGTACTTAAAATAAAAGCCCTGTTGATGTCTCAACAAGGCTTTAAGTTCTATTTAGCTGACAATGGCGTTTGGCTGACGAAGGAAGTTCCTGCTGAGTTTATTCTTGAACTGGAATAAGTTCATCTTCCGCATAGCGTCTGGATGATTTTTTACCATTAAAAGATAAATAGTAGATTGGCTCATCATTTTTATGATGCCACCCTATATTTAATATAGTACCTCTTTTATCTGGCGAAGAGACAACTTTTACGTTGTCTCCCACCATAAAATAAACCTCTCTGACTGGTTTAAACAAATCAAGTTTAACTCTAAAAGAATAATCCCCATAATTTAATCGAATAAACTCCCCACATTGTTCTGAACAATAGAAAACTTTTCCATGCAAAATAAGTTTTCTTACACATTCTAAATCATCTGGGTAGATCAAATTAACATCATCCTCATCAAACCAAGGATATAGTCCCCACGTGCCTTTTAAATCTGAACTATTTATCATATACCCGTTATCTTTCAAGTTGCCTCTTTGTTGGCTGCACTCACTCACCCCGGTCACATAGTTATCTATGCTCCCGGGGATTCGCTCCCTTGCCGTCGCGATCCATCTTGAAATCCATAGGGTATATAGTTTATACCCCTGAAAATCTTTACTAAAATATTTATCTGGTAATTTACCAAAAGCATTTTTAACAGCATCTAAAGAACCTGAACTTGGTTTATAATGACCCGAAGCATTATCTATAGAGTAAATTTTACCTGCCCTAATTTCGACTATTCCAGCTCCTAAAACCAATGGATCTTTACCACCAATTAAAGTTGGATGTGGCATTCTCTCACCACTACGAGTACCAATAATTACATTCCCTTTTTGGTCAACAACATACATAAATTGACCATTCATATTTTTGCTACCAATTCTTCCTGAATCGGTTAAAAGCCCTGTTATATTCTGAGCTGTAGGATTATTTTTATAAATACCATCAACTAAAACACCACCTGCTTCATCCGCTGCTTTAGTCGCTGGATCTACTGACCATTTCTGAACCGATTGAGCCGTCGCCCCCTTTCCAGCATACAACTTCTCATTTTCGATCAAACTAGCTACGGTATCAGTATCAGATTTAGCATTTCTTAACAGCGGTTTTGAGGTATGACTCAACCCTTCTGCCAGATCCTTGGCACCTTCTTTGGTATTACCTAATACCTTTAGCGTTCCCGCAGCCAAAACGCCGGTCCCAACCGCCGCTTCTGGCGCAACCGCATCAGCGACAAAAATGCCCACGTTATTCAGGCACAGCGCCGGATTGGTTTTACAGCCTTCAAGCGCAACACGCCCTGCCGTTGCTATTTCAGCCGAACCCGCAATCAGTATCTGACCGCCATAAACCAACGCATAGCCGCCTGCCGCCACTGCGGTGACGGCAATCGCCGCATCCTGCCGCGCAATGACGCGCGCTTCCGCAGCTTTATCCCCTTTTCCTGCCGCTAAGATGTCTTTTTGATTTTCTACCGATAACTGATACAGCATATGCTCAGTCATGTTGTCTAGCTGTGTTTAGAATGACTGAGAATTAAGTCATTTAATCCCTACACGACTTAAGTATTATCCCCGTAGGTTGTAGGTTAATGTTGATGGATAAAGGACAAATAACAGCCTCGGTACAAGTCACAATAACTAGAGCAATCTTCACTCCTCAGATACAGGCTTAATCCATAAGGACATTAGTGAATCATTTCTAAGTGCCATTGCTACATTATCAGCAAACTGAATAACAGTTATTCCACCAATCAATTCATCATCACCGATACATATCCACTTTGTAGATGGATCCCTAAATGCGGGCCACAAATTTATATTTGGAATGTCCATAGCAACACCTTGAATTAACTTAGTATTGTTAAGATAAACGAAGATCTCACCAGGTAACATAGTGGGAATTATTAGTTCTCTTGATTCACAATGCTGCAATGGATATAAACCCCATGGGTAAAGTAATTTACCTGATTCAACCCCTACTTCAATTTGAAGTGTCCCAATAGTTAAAGATGTACATCCTTGATTACCTGTTTTCCTTTCAACTTCAACCTCAGAATAATCAATAAAATCTATCGAATACTCAGACTCTCTATAGATAAGTTTGCCCTGTAGAGGTTTGATACAAGGTTTCCATAAGAAATTCATGTTTTGCATTATTGACCACTTTTGAATAAGAAATGAAGCACAGTATTAGTTTTGGGATCAACAACTAACTCATAAGTTCCCTCGCTACCATTCATCATCCCAGGGACATCCCATCTTAATGCCCCTGGAACACCTCTTGGATCTGTGGATGGTAGTTTAGAATCCATAATTTCTTGCATCAATGCTCTTGAATCACCATAAGGTCTAACTCTATCCCCAGCTTTGTTAATATCAATGAGGTGTTTTTCGACGGTTTTAGTTAATTTAAGATCGTTTGCATTGATGCGTACGTTCTCATTTATGGTACCCTTCGTTCCTTTTGTAACACTCTTGGCTGCATTAACCACCACAACTTCAATTTTCGCAGCCGCCGCTTCCGTCGCAGTTTTACCCACACCTATTATGTCAGCCACACCACCCGGTGTTAATGCCTCAGCGACCTGCATACCCGCATGACTCAATCCTTCTGCCAAATCCTTGGCACCTTCTTTGGTGCTACCTAATACCTTTACCGT
>NZ_JAJAFZ010000126.1:0-4761 GCF_025384895.1 Photorhabdus kayaii | reverse complement strand
GGGAGCGCTTGTGCGCTCCCTTCTCTTATTTGGTGGAGCAAGCAAATTTTCAGCTAAGGGGGATCGATGGTATTCTTGCGGGCTTGGTTGTTTTGAATAAAAATTGAGTCAGGCTGAAAATATGAGTACTGCAAAACAAATTCTGCATAAATTACAGTTAATTGAAGAAGCCATGAGGGAAATTGACCTGTGGCAGAGTCATCCGCCTAAACCGGAAGCTTTCGAAAGTGTTGAGCCGTTTTCCATTGATCGGATGTTAGCTGAAGAGTGGTTGCAGTGGGTATTGATTCCGAGAATGTATGCATTGTTGGAGCAGGGATTGGCGTTGCCTACGGCATTTGCTATCGCGCCTTACTTTGAGGAGTCTTATAAAGAAGATACTACCGGGCGTTACCAGCAACTGTTTGAACATCTTCGTGCGTTGGATCGCTTATTTATGCAGGATAACGTCTGATATGTTGGAAGTGTTATACCAGGATGATCATATTGTGGCAGTTAACAAGCCAGCGGGGTGGTTAGTTCATCGTAGCTGGTTGGCGCGTCATGAAACGGTCTTTGTTATGCAGACATTGCGTGATCAGATTGGTCAGCATGTTTTCCCTGTACACCGTCTGGATAGACCGACGTCAGGCGTATTGCTGATGGCGCTTTCCAGCGATGTTGCCCGTCAGCTCTCTCAACAGTTTGAACATCATCAGTTACAAAAAACTTATCACGCCGTCGTGCGCGGTTATGTGTTGGAATCAGCTATTATTGATTACCCTCTGGTTGAGGAGCTGGATAAGATCGCGGATAAATTTGCAGAGGGTGATAAAGAGGCTCAACCCAGTGTGACTTATTACCGACCACTGGCAACGGTGGAGTGTCCGGTAGAAATAGGTCGTTATCCTACATCACGTTTTAGTTTGTTGGAATTGACACCGAAAACAGGCCGAAAACATCAATTAAGACGCCATATGGCACATATTCGTCACCCCATTATTGGTGATACAACGCATGGCGATTTACGGCAAAACAGAGGGGTTGCTGCTCATTATCAAACCAGCCGGTTGATGCTTCATGCCAGTTGTCTTGAGTTGAATCATCCTGTTACGGGTGAGAAATTATCGCTTACGGCAAAATGGGATGTATCATGGCAGCGTTTAATACAACAATTTGGCTGGCAAGGTATTATCCCCGATTTGGAATATGATAGTCATTAGCGAAAGCCTTCGTTAACCCTTGTCCAATGGGGGCTACGTTATAAGGATAAAAGCCCGATAGGGTTTTTAATACAGTTGAAATTCTGGCTTGTATATGATCTGACTTTGAATATGCTTCGTGCGGAAACAACAAAAAAGCTAGTACTACAGCCGTACTTACTTTTTTCAACAGAAAAGACACCCACAGAAAAGCTTAATTCATGCGGTTTCTCAGAGTTGTGAGCATCAAGGAAAATGCAACTTTCTGGTATCTACGGCTGTAGTACTAGTATTCGCATATTACGTTAGTATTTAAATAAAAAATGCATAATTTTTTGAAAAAATGGATTTAAATATTATTTTCGGAAATATTTTTGTTCTATTTGAAAAAAGATGTTTTTTCCATAAAGGTGAATATAACTTTTTGAAAGTTATGAATAAAATAAAATTTTAGAAAGAATAAAAATGTAAATAAATGTAAAGACAGTTTGGTTTTAAACTGAAAAATAATACAAATCCTCTGAACCAAATTGGTCTTTATTATATTAACTATATTAGAGTAGGAAGATGACATATATTAAGGAAATTAAGCTTGAGCAAAGTGAATCTACCGTGATTTTTTATAAAGATCTTCTAGGATAGTTAATTCGTGATAAATCAAAATATTGAAAGTTATAAATGGACAGTGTTATTTATAGCTACGATAACGCAAGCATGTGCGTGTTTTTTTGTTCAAGGGATAGGTTCTATCGCGCCATTGTTGCAACAACAGATGTCGTTATCTGCATTCCAAATTGGGTTACTGGTCTCGTCTGCTCAACTTGCACCATTAGTTGGTTTACTAGTAGTTGGAGAATTACTTGATAGGTTTAATGAAAAGTACGTGGTAAGTATAGGTGTTTTCTTAGTTGGAATGACTCTATGTTTTACCCTATTTTTTGATAACTATTATGCGATTCTCATACTCTTATTTATTCTTGGGATTGGATATAGCTCTGCGCAACCAGGTGGAGCCAAATCCGTTTCTAATTGGTTTCCAAAAAGTCAGTTAGGTTTTGCTATGGGGATTAGACAAGCAGGATTACCTTTAGGAGGGGCTTTAGCGAGTTTAATCCTACCATTTTTGGCAATACGTTTTAATTGGCATTTTGCTTTCTTTGCTAGTGGATGCATTGCTATTTTTGGGGCTACACTCTTTTTTATCTTTTATAAAGATAAAGATCCTAGAGCAAAGCAAGTACGGAACATTAATATTATATCGACTATCCGAAATAAAATATTAATGGTTAAAGAACCTGCGATGTTTAATATTATGTTGTCTGGGGCTTGTTTAACAGCCGTTCAATATAGTGTGGTTATTTATCTAATTTCTTATTTTTATGAAGAGCTAAAAATTTCGCCATCTATAGGTGCAACTTTATTATTTTCAGCTCTTGTCTCTGGGGGTGTAGGAAGAATAGCCTTAGCTGCTTGGAGTGACAGAACAAAAACAAATAGATATTTTCAAGTATTATGTTGCTTATTTTGTTCTTTAATTGGAGTCACGATTTTATTTTTTATTAAAACTGATAGTTATTATTTTTTATTCTCATTAATGATCTTACTTGGTTTCTTTGGAGTAGGTTGGTATGGCCCTTGGGTCGCTTATATAGCAGATACAGCTCCTAAAGATAGGATGGGATTTGCTTTAGGTTTGGCTATGACTGCTAACCAAGTCTCTGTGATTGTTATTGCGCCATTAGTAGGGATATTAAGAGATATTACAGGTAGCTATAATTTAAGTTGGATATTATTGATGCTTTTTACTTTCTTTACTTTACTCAGTACTTACTTTAGAAATAAAAAGGTATTAGCAAGCTAATATAGGGTATGATTATTATATCTTTACTGCTTATCATCAATGATTTTATAAAAAGCACTTTAGGGTGCTTTTTATCTTTCATAATTACTAAGATAAGCATTTGTAATAGCGTATCTTTCAATTGTGTGGTATCTATATCATCCTCATCACTTGGCATAAAATAAATATTTTCTGTAAGTATATAAATATTTGAATTTTTCAGATGATATAATTGAAGCCCCTTATTGATTGTAGTCTAAAATGATGCAAAATCAGCGTTGAAAACTATGAATGTTTCTTCTATTGAAAAAGGAAGTTAGACTGTATTATTAGTCAGTGCGGTTGATTTTTGTTCGTGTGAAATACCCATCATTATTATGTCTCTTCATTGCGCAATAATTTTTTTAATATAATAATTATGTTGGATTTATTGTTTTTTTAGAGTTAATGGTAAAGTGAAAAATAGTCGAAATAACTATTGAAGAAATTAGTAATATTGTAAATCCAGAAATGATGTCTTCAACGCCAACACCTAAATAAATAGTATAAAAAAGGATGATCATAGTAATAAATACATAAATACCTGATTGCATACCCAAAGTATAAAGAGAGTTTTTTGAATATAATCCTAGATAAGAGAAAAAAATAGGTTGCATAATGGTATTAGCTAAAAATACCATAATTGTGAATAGCAAATAGAGTATGCCAGAATTTGTTATAATGCCAAGTAAACAGATAAAATCATTCCTCCGCTTTTAAGCACGGTATCTACCCAAATCATGAGACCCGATGAGCCGGTAATATTTGCGGCACTTAATAGTATACTCAGCACAACAGCTCTATTGTTAAACATGGTGATCATCATCCTTATGCAGTATTTACTTCATTCACTCTAGTAATTTCATTCTACTATTATTTTCATTGAAATAGAGTTTAAGAACCTATCCCAAAAGGAATTATCATATTCTATAACGGATAATTTCTGAAGGTATAGAGAATATGGCAAACAATAAATGGCGGCTCAGTGATGAACTTTGGGGAAAAATGGCGCCACTTATCCCCGAATATAAAACTCAGCATCCGCTAGGCACACATCGCAAACGTGTTGATAACCGCGCCGCTATGGATGCTATCTTCTTTGTGCTCAGAACGGGCTGCCAATGGAACGCCCTGAATGCAACAGGAATAATGTTCGTCAAGTTCTGCTCACCGTCGTTTTCAGGAATGGCGTGACGCAGGCATTTTTGAACGCTTCTGGCAGAACGGTTTACTGGCCTGCGAGCATCGACTGGTCGTGGTTATCACTGGATGGCTGCATGACCAAATCCCCTTTAGCAGGGACAAAAAAACAGGTCGTAACCCCACGGACCGAGGGAAACAAGGCGTAAAACGCAGCCTCATGACAGATGCTAAAGGGCTTACTCTTTCACTCGTTGTTGCCGCGGCAAACACTCACGATATCAAACTCGTTGTGGATACGCTTGATGCACTTCAGACAGGCAAGCCCGGTAAAAAGGTCAGTCTGTGTCTGGATAAGGGATATGATGCTGAATGGCTGGCTATCTACAAAGTCGGCACTACGAGCCGCACATCCAGTCTTGCAAGGAAGAATCAGATACCTGCCAAAATACGGACTTTAAAGCTCAAAGATGGGTTGTCGGGAGGACTCATAGCTGGATGAATCGCTTTCGCCGGATACTGATCCGATGGGAAAAGAAGGTCGAAAGCTATGTTACATTT
>NZ_JAJAFZ010000125.1:0-4819 GCF_025384895.1 Photorhabdus kayaii | reverse complement strand
ACTAAATAAATGACTTTTAATGTTGATGGTGCGGGAAAATATCCCACTTTTTGTATACATAGCATGGTCATATTCCTAAAATTTCATTGATATCAGGTTCTTTAAGGCATCTTTTTTGATGCATATTTTATTTCCTATGTAAATAAGAAAATGAAATAAATAAGAGCCGAATCCAACCAACTGAAAATAAATTGACAAATTTTGTGATTGATGTTTATTTATTCAAAAGAATTTGATGTTGTTCAATTTTGGTATGACCCACCAACCAGTCATGATATTCTGTAATTATCACATCGGTTATTTATATAAAACTAAATGTTATTTAAAGGTATTATTTTACTGCCCTTAAATAACATTTGGTTTACATTTTAGTGGAGTAGTCATGACAACACCAAAGAAGAGAATTGTTATCATTGGTGGAGGTGCCGGTGGTTTGGAACTGGCAACCAGTCTGGGGCATAAGTTGGGTCGTAAGAAGAAAGCAGAAATTGTGCTGGTGGATCGTAATCAAAGTCATTTATGGAAGCCGTTATTACATGAAGTGGCAACAGGCTCCCTTGACGATGGGGTTGATGCGTTGAGTTATCTGGCTCATGCCCGTAACCACTATTTCAGTTTCCAATTAGGGACGTTAACTGATATTCACCGTGATAGCAGAAAAATTACTTTGACTGAGATCAGGGATGAATATAACGAAGTATTGGTTCCTGAACGTGAATTGAGCTATGACATTCTAGTTATGGCCTTGGGAAGTACATCTAATGATTTTAATACACAAGGTGTGAAAGAGCATTGTATCTTCCTGGATAACCCACAACAGGCTCACCGTTTCCATAATGAAATGTTGAATCTGTTTCTTAAGTATTCTGCAAACTGTGGTCAGCAAGATAAGGTTAATATTGCTATCGTTGGCGGTGGTGCGACAGGTGTTGAGTTATCAGCGGAATTGCACAATGCGGTAAAACAGCTTAACAGTTATGGTTTTGAAGGGCTGAGTTCAGAAGCATTGAACGTGACGCTAGTCGAAGCAGGGGAGCGAATTTTGCCTGCATTGCCGGCACGTATTTCTGCTGCGGCACATCAGGAACTCACAAAACTTGGCGTTCATGTATTAACCAAAACTATGGTGACCAGCGCTGATGAACGTGGATTGAGTACTAAAGAAGGTGAGCTGATTAAAGCTGATCTCATGGTATGGGCTGCCGGTATCAAAGTACCTGATTTTATGAAAGATATTGCCGGTCTTGAAACTAACCGGATTAATCAGCTAGTGGTAAAGCCAACTCTGCAAACGACACTTGATGATCATATTTTTGCTATTGGTGATTGTGCATCATGCTCGAAGAAGGAAGGTGGTTTTGTTCCACCAAGGGCACAGGCGGCTCATCAAATGGCTAGCTGCTGTTACAGTAATATTATTGCCTTGTTGCATGATAAACCGTTAAAAGAGTATACCTATAAGGATCATGGCTCATTGGTATCATTGTCTAAATTCAGTACGGTGGGTAGTTTGATGGGCAATTTGATGCGTGGTTCAATGATGATCGAAGGGCGTATAGCTCGTGCTGTCTATATCTCTTTATATCGTATGCATCAGGTGGCTCTACATGGTTATATTAAAACTGGCTTGATGATGCTTGTTGGCGGAATTAACCGTGTTATCCGTCCACGATTAAAACTGCATTAATTATTTAATTGATATAAGGCCATCCGTAGAATAACGGGTGGCCCTGATAAAGCATCACGACTTTAATCTGAAGTCATTTACCTTAATTAAGAAAACAGACGATCAATTAATTTGAAAGCATTTGCGACATTTGGTCTCGTACCGATTCCTTGTGGTTCTCCTATTATAAAACCGCTACTTCTAACCAGTGTTGCTATTTGAGTGCTATTAAGATATTTATGATATTTTAATTTAACATAGGATTGAATAAGCGCTAATGCACCTGCAACTAAAGGTGTAGCGCTGGATGTGCCATTATAACTGCGAGTATAATTTCTATTATTTCCTGGTAGGTACTGTAAGTTTGTATACCCAGTAGTTGTGACGTTCTCACCCCAGGAATTTAAACTGGTGTGAAGATTATGATTGGAAAAGCCTAACCTGTGTCCATTAATTGATGTACAGGCACCGATCATAATACCACCAGGATCGCCATAATTAGGGAAAGTGAAGTCATAGGCTAAATTAAGACCACTATTACCAGAAGCGAAAATAATTATTGCCCCTGCATCAGCACAGCTTTTTATTTTTTGCCAATTAGATTTGAGGTAGGTGAAAGGATAATATCTATTATTGGCTACAGTTTGAATATTTAAACTAATAATATCTCCTGGTAAAAAGCTATATATTATTCTATTAAAATCATCGACGTCATAAAAACGGAATTGACATTCGTGAGCAATACCCGTCACACCGAATTTATTATCTTTTGCAGCAATACAGCCGGTGGCTGCTGTGCCGTGATTACAATCTTGTGTTTCTGGGCGGCTATTGATAACCGTAATATTACCAACTAAATCTTCATGGTTTCTATAAACGCCAAAATCAAGATGGTGTACAGTGACGCCTTTGCCTTTATAACCTTCATCCCAGACCTTCCTAATATTCATACCGCTGTGTTCGTCTAAATATCCCTGTAGATGTGAAAAATCAGGTGTAACGATATGAGTAGTATCAAATTCAGGAATTATTGTTTCCTCTTCGGACAGAAGTAAAGGCGGTGGCGGTAGCTCTTTCAACATCGGCGTAAGAGAGCAAAATTCGACATAATCCAGTTTCTCCAGTTCATTGGCTAACTTGATTAAATCAGCATGATTAATATCAGCATCTATCTTGTAGAGGTGAATTAACTTACTGAATTCTGGTGTTTTCCAGGTTTTCTTATCTAAATCTTCTTGATTAAAAACAGGTTTTATCTCTATTGCGTGTTGAGATGAATTAAAAGCAGATAATAAATTATCTTTTTCTATTTCAAATTTTTTTAGTCCATCAGGGGAAAACATAATCTCAAGGTTATATTTCAAATTCTTGTCTGGGATATCATTGTTTCCTTTTAAAGAGATAATGTTTTCTTTGGAAGGTATCTGTTTCGGTGGTATGTGGTTAATGTTGATATTATCAGTTTTGTCTTTATCTATCTCATCGATTTTTTTATCGATATCAAACAGAAAGTCTGATTCTTTTATTTCTATATTTTCTGGTGTAAGCGTAGCAATTGTTTTACCGTCTTTTTTAATGGTAGTTTCTATTGTATAATTTGCGGGTTTAAGTGAAGTCAAACAGATGAGTTGATTATCTTCACTATAACGTTCGTATATCTCTTTTGTGTTTGAATTGGTTACGGTGTATTTTATTCCTGTATCGTTACTAATTTCACCGTGACATTTAAGATACAAATTACCGTCAAATTTTGCAGATTGAAAATACTCAAGGGATATGGACATTTTCATTCTCCTCTTTAGTTAATTTCCTCCTCAGTATAACTATAGTTGAGTATTTTAAATTATTATTATTCCTTAGTCCATTGTTCTGTTAGAGAGTAACTGGGTTATCTATACTAATTATTACTGAATGTGATTTATAAATTAATTTATAATTTCTTTGGTGAGGAAGTTATTTTTATTAAAATAAAAAGTGGGTTTTTATTAGGATGGGTAAGTTTGAATGACCTTGTTAATAGCATGGGATATATTCACATAGTAAGTGCAACATTGTTACTCTGGAAGTAAATATATCTGTATTCCTTTAAATAATTCATTGGGTGTTTTACCGCCCCGAGTTTTTCAGGGGCGATTACTTAATCGGTTTACCACAAAATCTATTTCCTGCTCAGAGATTTCATTAAAATTGGTTCCCTTTGGAAAGTATTGCTTGATTGACCCATTGATATTTTCATTGGTCCCTTCTTTCCCAAGGTGAATTAGGGTGAGAAAAGTAAATTTGCGCCTCTAATTTAGTTCATGCTCTGCAAACTCCAAACATCGTATCATCTTCCCAATTGCCACTACGTTCAACTCTCCAATTACGGAGAATGACGCTAACAAATCATGCTATTTATCCCATATAATTATGAAGAATTTAGGTTAAGTGATCTTATGGCAGAGTGAGCAGCAAATAAAAAGCAAGATTGGCATGGATAAATCCTCCCTGGAGATCTTTGTCTCATTAGGCTTCATGATTTTTTCCAATCTGTGAGTTAATTACGGAGCAATAGCACTGGATTTATTTTTACTTGAGATAGTTTATTTAACCAAAATCGATATGGGCAGTCTAACTAGACATCAAGTCTGGTAATAGAGAAATTAGCTGCATAATTACCACCAACACTTGCTATCTGATGGTTATTTCCCAATCCGCAATAGTATAGCGTCAGTTCTGCCAACTGAGCTAAAAGTCATCATCTAACCTAATCATAAAAGGTCATGTCTTATCAAAAATTAACGATACCTATCATATTTCAAGTTATTCAATACTGAAATAAATCATTATAAATGTGATAAGAATCACATAATAAAAATAAAACAATAAAATTTATTTGAAATTATTAATGCTGGTTATTAAATGATTAATATTAATCTATTTTTTATACAATCTTGTCACAAAATAATCACATTGGCCTGTTTTTTGCCTTTCAATATAACCCCTTGTTTTTGCTGCTATCTTAACCAACCCCCTATTTTAGTTGCCCGGTTGATAATCAACCCTAAACATTGATCACTAAGCTAAATTTGTGGTTAATACTGCTTCGGCATTGTGGAATAGAAAGTCAATGAAAAGCAGTATTTTAGTATTTGTGGTTTTTTGTAGCGTGGC
>NZ_JAJAFZ010000124.1:0-4983 GCF_025384895.1 Photorhabdus kayaii | reverse complement strand
GACTGGTGGCCCCCTTACCGTTACAAGCCGCTGGCGGACGGTGATGAAGTCGCCACGGTGGTCGGGGTGGGAAGCGAAGAGATTTATGTGAACGAACACGGCGCGATACGGATCCATTTCCACTGGAACCGTTACGATAAAGCGGACGACCTCGCGTCTTGTTGGGTACGGGTGGCACAAGGCTGGAACGGCAACGGTTTCGGTTTTATGGCGATACCGCGCGTCGGGCAGGAGGTGATCGTCAGCTATCTCAACGGCGATATCGACCGTCCGATTGTAACGGGGTGTACCTACAATGGCCTCAACCGGCCGCCTCTTGATTTACCGCTGGAGAAAACCCGTACCACCTTTAAAACCCGGACTCGCGGAGGAGAGGGATTTAATGAACTGCGTTTTGAGGATGAAAAAGGCAGAGAGGAAGTGTTTATTCATGCTCAACGGAATATGAAAACGCAGATTCTCCGGGATAAAACCACGCAGATAGGCCATAACCAACAAACAGAAGTGGCGCATAACCGCACGGCGATAATTAAAAACGATGATGATGAAGCCGTGCAGGGCTTTCAGACGCTTGAAGTCGGTCAAAATCAAACGGTAACCATTAAAGGTCAGCAAGCTATTTCCATTGGTAAAAACCATCAATTAAACGTCGCCGATAACCAGCAAATTACCGTGGGTAAACATATCACGATGCACTCTGAACGCGGGCAAATCATCATTGGGAATGCAGGCGGGCAGATAGTCATTGATCCAATGGGCAATATCCGTATCGAAGGGGTCAGCATCACCATGACCGACCATATCACCGGCAAGAAATCCGCCGGCGCGCTGTTTGACTACTCCGCCCGCTATACCCTGCTCAGTGAGCAAAGCGATAAGCCGCTGGTGAATATCCCCTACACCATTACCACCGGCGATGGTCAGGTCATCCCGGGTAAAACTGATTCGCTAGGCAGAACGATGACCGTGCAGAGTGCGGCAGAAGAAAATCTGCAACTGCGTTCACCGGAAGCAACACCCAAGCCGAAGCAAACCTTATACCGTGCCAGCGGTAACACGCCGGTAGAGTATGTGATGGAATTTATGGAGATATAAGTATGGCAATATCCAACAACGACAAGATGTGCCCGGCTGTCACATCAATCACCTGCACAATGGAAATAGGCGTCTTTCCCGCTGATGAAGATCCCTGTTATCTGGCGGAAAAAGCCGAATACGCCCTGCGTCTGCCGGCAATGATTATCACCAAACTGGGCGCTATTCGCTTTCTTAATCAAATCATTATGAGTGGGTTGATTAAGGTTGAGGAGCTTAAGCATGACTTTCTGTGGCCCTATAAAGCGGAAGTGGTGTTTGCTATCCGAGGAGAGCAAGATGTCCCCTTACCTATGCTGGCAACCAGTCAAGTCTCTAAGCAGCGTTATGGCGATAACTTACCGCAATCCAGTAACCCATTTGTCCGGCCTTCTGCCGAAGACGCAGAAAAATTTGGGGTTGTTGGTATCCGTCGGCCCGATATTATTTTGGTTAAAGATGAGGCTCTCCGCTGGCCGGGCAGAAATGCCACCTACTTTGATGGTTCTGTGCATCCCGATAATCTAAAGATGCTGATTGAGGTGAAATTTCCGGGGGATGTGCTCTCTGACAATCAGGAACGAGATTATATCCAGATTGCAACAGAAAAACGCTTTGGGGTAATGCGCGTCGACGATAACCGCACAGAAGAGCAAAAACAGTATGATGAAGCATGGCGAAAACTTTATCAGCCCAATTCCCAACACTATAAAAATCCGATACCACTGGCCCCACTGCCGCCCGGTTCGCCTCCTGATGATGAAGCTTTACCCACCCCTCCTGCAGAGGGTGTGCCGGGGACCATTCCACAGCCGCTGACAAAAAATCCACCGCTTCTCAGCACTTCCCGCTGGTCGTTTTTACCCAGCTATGAAGACTGGGTTGTTCTTGGGCAGGAGGTGGCGGGTCTGGCTGAAAATGGGCTGAATTATGTCCGCGACAGTACCCGGGAGCTTCTTGCCCAGTTTGGTACCTGGCTCAATCAAACCGGCCAGTGGGTGTGTGAAGAAATTATTGACCCGATAAGCCATCAGGTCAGCTACGCATTTTCCTGGGTCAGTGAACAAACAGGAAAAATCGTGACCTGGACTGAGAATGAGATAAAAGCCCGGTGGCAAACCGTGCAACAGGGTTCGGATATCACTCTGGAAGAGTTAAGAAACATTAGCTGGATGCAGATATTAAAAGAGGTGGGTGAAGGCATGCTGGAAGTGGTGGTGATTATTGCCGGTGTTGCCGTTGTTATCCTGGTCACCCTTGCCGTCGCTGCCGCGCTGATTACGTTGGTGGAAATTTTAGCTGCCGCCGCCGCAGTCAGCGCTGCGGCGTTAGCTGCCGTCCTGGCAATATTGGCGAGTGTGACATTCGCTACCGCTTCATAATTAACGGAGAAAATATGGAAACTTCAGATTACTTTGCCCAGTTGAAATCACAACTGACCGCGTTTACCTTCCTCAATGGCGATGGGCTGACCGTTTCTCGTCTTGGGATTTCTATCACTCTGTTTTTTAAACAGGGTTACACCCAGGAGAAAAAACAACGCATTCTGGCCTGCTACCGGCGCTTTCGGGAGGAATTCGGTACTCACCTGCGTTTTCATGCTCATGAATTTAAAGGGTTAAAAAAATATTCACCAGAAAATATAGCTAAAGTAGAAGAGGCTATTCTTAATCAGAAAAAGAATCAGCCCTCTAGTTGGGTGGTCAGTGATGCTAAAAATATCTATGAAGCTCCTCGCTATCTGATGCGTTACCTGGATTCCAGAGAAATCGATGGTGACGATGGTAGCTCTTACCTAAGCCTGACACTGCCTTGGGATTATCTAAAAGGACAAGACGGCATGGCTCGTTTTATGGCCTGGCTGGATTTTCTGTGCGAACAACTCGAACCGGATAGTGGGGACTGTGGCTACAGCCTGGTCATCCCCAGAGATTACCATGACTACTTTCCCTTAGAGTACCAGCTAGCGCAACGTTATCCCTCTCTGCAAGTCAATTCTGCGGTCCATACTGCGGTATTACAGTACGGACATTCCATTCGTGGCATTAACTGGATCACCCTGCTGTCCAAACGATTTGTAAACCGATTGGGTGGGGAATTCTGGATACGTCCTGTGCTGCGTCCCTACCGGGATGTGGAGATTACCCCTTATTCCAATGGCCTGATGATCCGGGCCGGTCAATACCCGGACTTAACACCACTGCCGGGCAGTGTCCCGGAGAGTTATTTTGCCATTAACCAACTGATACGTCCGATACGAGTCATTCCCCGTGAAGGCCATTCATTGCATTTCTATGGTGCCGGTCATTTTGATGATATTTCCACACTGGCCTGGTATGCCCGTTATGATCGTGGACCGCTGCAAGTGACCCCTTTGAGAGGCAACCACCCTGCACTGGTCAGCGGGATCTGGCGAACCGATAGCCTGCCTGACAAACAGTACTTCTTTGCTCAGGGGGCGATGTCTTTTGATGTTCCAGGTACAAAACCGGGCACAACCCTCTGGCATCTGGTACGGGAAGCGGCAAGTATGTGGGAATAACAGATTATCCACCGACTCATAACTTACGGAGAAAATGATGGAAACTGTAGATTACTTTGCCCAACTGAGATCGCAACTGACCTCTTTTCTTTTTCTCAATGGCGATGGGCTGACCGTTTCTCGTCTTGGGATTTCTATCACCTTGTTTTTTAAACAAGGCTATACCCCGGAGAAAAAACAGCGCATTCTGGCCTGCTACCGGCGCTTTCGCGAAGAGTTTAATACGAGAAACGGAAAATATAGCGGAGTAAATAATGCGCAGTGTAGTGGAAAGTAAAAAAATTATCCTTAAAGGTGATACCACAACAACCGGAGGCGAGGTTTTAAAGGGTTCCGATTTGGTAAACCAACAACTATCGGTTGCCTGTCAAGGTGATCCGGTGTTTTGTCCCGCCTGTAAACAAACCGGCGCGATTGCGGAAGGTTCTAACTTGTTTAATATACAAGGAATACCTGTCGCGCTGGAGGGACACCTTGTTAATTGTGGTTGCCCGCCCGGCGCTTGTCGATTAAAGGTACGGTCATAAATATCAAATTCTAAAACTCTTAATTAAAATATCTATAAAACCAGAGCAGGTTTTAAACCGGGATTAAAAGTTATTTTTTTAACGTATGATTTTAATCGGTATCTGGTTTTAACCGTTTTTTATCTTTTGGCTATATGCTTTTTGCGAAATTTAAACATTATAATATATCGTGGTTTTACGTTTAAACGAACGTTAATCATATCCGATTTATTTTGACTGACATTGTTTTATAGATATTGTTTTGTCAATACTGTTTTACCAACATTGCTTTACTGGAAATTCTGCGAGTTTTTATAAATCAATCACCTTTTATCTTTCCTTTATAAATCACTAATCAATAGCTTGATAGTATAAAAACACCGTTAATGTTTTTTAGGATAACGCCTTTTTTAGCATTTAAATCCTGCTAAATTAATCGTTTTATCTCTTCTTTATCGCATTTTTTATTGATTTTTTCGTAAAACGATGGTGAAAAAATACTTTAATGTCAATCTATTCTATCAATGTTATTTTACGTGATTATGTCTTTTCAACTCTCGGTTGATGGTTAGTGAATTTCGACTAAATGTCATTAATCATGCTCCTGAAAACTTTAATTTTCTTGATGAAATCAGTCTGTTGAATGAAGTATTTAACCTCTCCCTGTTTGTCTTTTTAAATAGTCATAGCTGGTTAGGCAAATGTAAAATAAGTGGAGTGTAGTATTACCGATTTACCGATAAGTGGATTAAACATAGCAGGGAATAGGTTGTTTTTAGTCACTCTATACCTTTTAAAAAGCTGACATTAATAGGCTACCTATTTTTTAATCCTTAGTTGATTAATAACCGGTAAAATGGA
>NZ_JAJAFZ010000123.1:0-5137 GCF_025384895.1 Photorhabdus kayaii | reverse complement strand
CCCGATGTATTTTGAAATCCATAGGGTATAATCATGCTTTTTATGACTAACTGCCTATCTCAATAGGGCTATTTTATTTGCCATTTTGAACCTAGGCAGTGCTCAAAATCCTCACGTACTACGTGTACGCTCCGGTTTTTCCGCGCTGTCCGTGTTCAAACTGCCTGCAACAATTACGCTTATTGAGATAGGCTCTAAAAATAGTAAATAAAATTATTAAGAGAGTAAAAATTTTTCCGGTACATAGCGTTTAAAATTGTTGATGAGACAATATTCTTCCAGTTGTTGGTTGGAGTCAACACCTATCTTGTGGTATATATTGGTCATATGGGATTCAACTGTACGGTAAGAAATATTTAATACTCTTCCAATCTGTTTCCTGGTGTATTTTTGTAAAAAGAAAAAAATAATATCCCACTCACGTTGGGTAAAAGAATCTGTTGGTGGGTGAAATATAATAGAGGTAGGCAGCTCGTTATAATATTGATGTAAGTTAATTAATGAAAAATCTTTGGCTTTCCATCCATGAAAAAATATGCCTATACATTCCTTTGCATCGTTATATAGTGGTAATTTTTCTTGGAAGTAAGACGATAAGATTTTTTCTTTTCCATATGTATATGTTTCAAGTGAACAGATTCTTTTCCCTTTTGTCATGACAATTTTATCATGATCAATAAATTCTTTCGCAAACTCCGCCCCGCTCCAGGGAAGTTCGTCATCAAAAAGTCCTTCATAATCAAATGATGTTGGAATGTTTTGAATAGATCTTAGGGCCAGGTTAGCATAAATAAATCGTGAATTTTTATCTTTGATTCCCCACGGTTCATTACTTGCTTCCATCGTGTTTATTATTTGTGATGAAATATATGTTCCATTAATTTTTTTCATGATTAAGTCCTATTATACTAAATGATCAATATTTATAGGGTGTAAAAGAGGGTAGTTATTTTTCTTGTAGTGGTCTCCAAATCAGTGAGTTTCTAGCAAAGTGACTCGGCATCGTTTCAAAGTATGTTTTATCTTACTTTTTATATTTTGCATAGTAAATCCTTGGTGATTACTTAAGACATCATCTAAATGATTTAAGTAATAGTTCTACTTAACATGACTTGATTCTATAGCATAGAACAACAATTTATTTTTCAAGGGAAAATACCTATTAATTAAATTCTTTATTATTTAATAAAGAAACTTTAAATAAGCACAAATATATTTATAAATATTATTTTACAGTAAAATCATTTAATAAGGGGTATGAATGTTCAATGATAGCTGGTCTTTTCGATGGTAATTATTGATGACGGGTATAGTCTCGGAATATTGTGTCGAAAAATAGCTTTAACATTTCTGGAATTAATAATAATCCCTTAATTAAAATAAGACCAAATGAAATTTATCTGTGATTATTTTAATTTTTTGTGAAGTTATGATGGTGAAAATTTCCGAGATAAAAAATAAATCAATCTAAAAATATGAAAAATTTATTAATTATCTCGTTGCGCCTTGGTACTTATAAGAAATCTAATGACTTAAATTTCCCTATAATCTAATTTTTCGAATGAATTTATAGCGCTATTTTTCGATAGATTATAAATTTTAACTCCTTTTTTTATTGCTATTTCATGAGCCAGGTTGAAACAAGGAATGATGAAATCATGTAAGTTATTATTTAATTTGGTATCTAGCTGGTCATTTTGGGTTTCATAAAACCTTGGTTTCGAAAAATTGTTCATGTCTAGACCGGCGAAATATATTTTTTTATAGCCCAAAAACAATGCTATTTGCAAAGCGGAATAGGCAACTGTTGTTCCGTTGTAGAATCCGAGATTTAAGTTTAATGAGAATGCTACATCATTCTGTATTATTATTTCATCACTCTTTATTTCAAAAAGTTCTTTTTCCTCTTGATAAACTGGTTGATCAATATTCTCAATAATAATGACTTTACATGTTAATTCAAGATAACCGTAATGAATTAAGATATCGTTGAGGCAATCCATTGTTGTGAAGAATATCAATTCATCGTTTTTTAATATATTTAAAACGATATTCTTCCTATTTAGAATGAATGTTCGGTCAATTATAACATGGTATTTGAATTTCACTTCTGGTGATAATTCATATGAACCGTTAACACCCATAATATCAAATTTGGTATCATCAAAAAAATCTGTTTTGATGGTAGATACCGAAGGTCCAGATGCAATAATGATTAAGGGTTTTTCTGATTTTTTGGGGAATTCATTGATGTTTATATTTTTATTATTGAATGAAACAGAGTCGATTTTGCCATTAATGTTTCTTGAGATCTTTATGTGAGGCCAAAAGTTCATATTGTGCTTCATTTTTTTACTGGATACATTTCTGTATATTGATTTTGTTATATTCTGCTTACAGAGCATACCTAGTTTTAAAAGATATTTATATTTAAAAAACATATTGTGGTCCTATTTTTCATTTTAAACTGGAATATTCAATTAATTATTTTTTACTTTTTATCTTTATTTCATTTTGAGATTTAGGTGTATACGCAATACAATTAGCGGGGATATCTTTATTAACAAATGACATTGCGCCTATGTATACATTATCTCCAATTGTTATATTATCACTTATAATACAAGAGCTTGCACCTATTTTTACATTATCACCTATACCCGTCATCTTTCAAGCTGCCTCTTTGTTGGCTGCACTCACTCACCCCGGTCACATAGTTATCTATGTTCCCGGGGATTCGTTCCCTTGCCGTCGCGATGCAACTTGAAATCCATAGGGTATAGATCAATTTGGCAAACCTAGCTATGTGAAATTTTGTTGACGAAATACAGGTGAATCCCAAGAAAAAGCCACCGTCAAGTGCAAATGACGTAAATCCAGTAAACACAGACACAATTTCAATTGTTGCCAACTCTGATTAATAGATAAATTTATGGATGTGGTTTCTAATGTTGAACTATTTATTGCTAGAAATGATATAAAAATAATTAACCTTATAAGTAATAAGAACACTACATTATTCTTTTTCTGAACTAGACTTGATTGGCGTGAATTGCAAGAGGGATTGTTTTTACAATAATTCAATATATTGATTATAAAATAACATTATTTAATTTCAGGAGAAAGTACATGAGTTATAAGAATGATTTTAAGGCTTTTTCTATTGGTGATAATGCGAATGTGGTAAATCAAGAAAAATATGAAGAAAACCAAAGTTTGAAGACTGGATTTACACCAGATAATGTTCCCACTCACTTGTTAAATAAGGTATTACGTCAAGCATCAACCATATCATCTGTCGTGGCTGATTTTATCGCGACACGATCTGGCAATGATGTTCTGGATGATGGAAACATAGCCAAACTCACCACTCAATTAAATAAAGCGCTAGAGCAAAAAATTACAACAGACATTCCCAGTGCTTCATTAACACAAAAGGGCGTTGTTCAGCTTACAAATGTGATTGGCGATAGCAACACATTGGCGGTTACACAAAAGCTTGTTCAGGAAGTCATAAATTCATTACGTGAATATACCCGCGAGGAGATAGATAACCGGATTAAAACAGCCAATGAAATTCCGGTTGGTTCTCCTATTCCGTGGCCGTTACCTCATCCACCATTCGGTTATTTCACTTGTAATGGTTCAGCATTTAATAGATTGCAGTATCCGAAGTTGGCGGAAGCTTATCCTGACGGCAGATTGCCTGATTTAAGAGGCGAATTTATCCGCGGATGGGATGATGGTAGAGGTATTGATAGTGGCCGTGGAGTTTTAACTCATCAGGGGGATGCCATCAGAAATATTGAAGGCTCATTTCCCGGTGCGATAACAAATGGTTACCATCTGGCAACAAAAGGGGCTTGTTATGCTAGTGCAACTTTTGGCGTGGCTACAGATGGTAATCCCAAATCGGTAGGTCATTTTACCCCGGATACTGTATACACTGCATACGGTTTTGGGTTCGATACGTCAAGGGTTGTTCCTGTCGCTTCGGAGAACCGCCCCCGCAACGTAGCATTTAATTACATAGTGAGAGCGGCGTAATGGCTGAACAAAAATACGCTTGATAGCCAGAATATAGAAGTACTCTAGGATATGGGAATTTTGCTTGTTGATGGACAAGCATGTTGGCTGTAAAGGGTAAAATGTAACTGAAAAAATGATATTTCCCCGGACCTAAATTTTACCCTTTTTTAACGACCAACTATAATTCATTGATTTTTAATGAAATTTAACCTGTCTCATAAAAAAGGTTTTTTTTGCTTTTGATAAATATATTCTTTGATAGTCAGTGAGTTGGAGTTAATATGTAACAGTGCACTGCCGTACAGGCAGCTTAGAAAGCTCGGCCCCGTTAAGGCCAGCCGCAGTTTGGGTGCACTGCCGTACAGGCAGCTTAGAAAATAAGTGGTTGCTGTTTACGGTGACTGGATTGGTGCACTGCCGTACAGGCAGCTTAGAAACTGATGATTCCAAAAGGATTTTTTCCATCACAGTGCACTGCCGTACAGGCAGCTTAGAAATTTGAGGTTCGTTGGGAAGGCACTTCGGTAACGTGCACTGCCGTACAGGCAGCTTAGAAAAATTTTTAAGAACTTTCGTTCTCTCTGCAAGCGAGCACTGCCGTACAGGCAGCTTAGAAAGCTCGCGCAAATTGG
The DNA here is from genome assembly GCF_025384895.1 of Photorhabdus kayaii. Classification (NCBI taxonomy): domain Bacteria; kingdom Pseudomonadati; phylum Pseudomonadota; class Gammaproteobacteria; order Enterobacterales; family Morganellaceae; genus Photorhabdus; species Photorhabdus kayaii. The sequence goes on along the minus strand of NZ_JAJAFZ010000123.1, from coordinate 476 downwards.
TATTGCTTCGGGTAAGTGCACTGCCGTACAGGCAGCTTAGAAAGCGGATAATTGGATGCCCCCACGAGTTCGCAGGTGCACTGCCGTACAGGCAGCTTAGAAAATAGTATGACGACTTGGCATCAGTTCCAGAAAGTGCACTGCCGTACAGGCAGCTTAGAAATCCAAATCAGATATCCCCTTCGCTTTCAGATCGTGCACTGCCGTACAGGCAGCTTAGAAATGAAGATAGTGGTGCCAGGCGGGAGTGGACGACCCGCATTTGGGAAGGTCATCCCCCCTCATTTCATGAACAAAGGTCTTTATCTGAACGGCTATACAGAGAGCATCAAGTAAACACGCAGCGACTACGCGGACATAAGTCATTTTGATTATCAGCATTCAGCAGTGTTTTATAACACCTGTCGTTGACTTAAATGGCCCGGCGTCTCCGGGACATGAATGTGAAGACGGAATACCCGAAAATAAATCATCGT
>NZ_JAJAFZ010000122.1:0-5198 GCF_025384895.1 Photorhabdus kayaii | reverse complement strand
CTAACAGCGGAGAAAATCCCAGCCCAGCGGCTGGGATTTTTGTCACTCAGATAATGGTTCCAAACTAAGTAGGTGAGCTTTTGCCTTTTCTATGATGTGCAAAAATTCATCATACCTGAACTCTAGAATATTATTGTCAGGATAAATAATAATATTCACTGATTTTTTGTCCTCCGATAATGATATTTCCCCCCACTGGACCCTATTAAAAGATAGCTCAGCATAAAGATCATCTCGGCCAGCGGAACTACCTACACTATATTCCAACATACTCTTCCTCTCTGTCATTTACTGGGCGGCTCACGGAATCCAATCAATTTTGTACCATCAGCATTAAATCGCAACGCTCGTCCATCAGGAGCAATTGCTTCAACTACAGCAATCCTCTGTTTATTTTCAAAAACAAACCTAGATTCTATTTTGGTATTTGGATTGCTTAGTATTTCACTAACTATAGTCTGAGCTTCCTTATTTAAAACAGATGCTTTCTGGCTAGAATATGAATACACAGAACCTTCCCTTCCCCCGTGCTTTTGTAATGCACGTCCAGCGTCCGTCAAGCCATTACGATTGGGGGTTGAAGCAGCTTGATTAAGATTATCCCTAGATGGAAGCCCACTATTGTTACGTGCATTTTCCTCATCTTGCGGTTCCCAACCATCTGGTGTTCCAGAACCGGTTCCACCATATTTAGCCTTTTCTTCATTTGTCAGATTTTTTCCCACATTTGGTTGGTTTTCACCATCTATATAATCTGACGAACATACCCGACCAAAAGAACATTGGGTGGCTTTATCTATAGACTCTCCCATTTCCTTCAATTTTTTGTCCAAAGCTGAAGCTATTGTCTGATTTGCTTCATTCACGGTTTCACCCGTGTTTGAACCCGCTATCGGTGGTGGTGGCATTGGTATAGCTAGGGCATTATTGTCAGTCGCGTTCTTCCCGGCCTGCGCCCCAGTGAGGGCACTGACGGTGGAGTCACCAGCAATACCGCCTGCCAATCCTGCTGCCAGGGTGGAAAGGGTGCTGATAGTTTGCTTCTGCTCCTCCGTTAATTCACTGACTTTGGCCCCGTCGCCGTAAAGTTGCTTTATCAGAACTTGAGCGGCCAGTTCACCCGAAGCCGCCCCGGCAGCACCCGCGAGCGCATTATTACCGCTGACTTCTGCCGCCACCGCGCCTAAAATCGCATGGGCCAGCGTATTGGCGGCGGTATCCACCTGATGGGTTTGCGGGTCCGTCGTCAGCGCTTTTATCACCCCGGCCAGATACGGTGAAGCCCCGCCGGCCAGCGCCTGACCGAGATTGTTCCCTGCCAAGCCCTGAATTGCTGCCGTGGCGGCCTGTAGGGCTTTCTGATAGGTTCCGCCGGTCCCCAAGCCCGAGTCATTCAGTGCCTGCGTGTAAGCGGTGTCATAAATTTGTTGATTGATATCCGCTGGCGAGGGGTCTTTATTACCTGCGTTGATCAATTTTTCTCTGGCTGCGGCTTTGTCCGGTTCACTGAGATGGTCCAGTTTCGCTTTCGCCGCTTTGGTGGCGATAATTTTCCCTTCCGTACTGGCTATCTCGGTCATTTGGGCGCTGAGTTCGCCAATCAGTTGCGCCTGTTTCAACCGTTGCTGTTCTTTTTCCTTATCAAATATCGGACTCAGGACATTGGCGGCGTTATCGGTATCGCGGCTGAGGGTCGCGACATCCTGCGTCTGATGCGCCTTATCTCGAATAATCAGGTTGCCGTCGCTGACCGCAGCGTGCGTGGTGGTGCTGTCATGGCCTGAGTTATGAGTCCCCGTCAGCGCATTGACTGCCAGATTATTCAGAACCTGACCGGCGGTCGGTTGGCCGAGGCTGACGCCCGCACTCTGCTGCTCAACAGTAAAGTCCGCTTTATTTTGAATGTCCTTGAAGCCCAGTGTCCCGGTGTTCAGGGTGTTTTTGGCTTTATCGGCGGTACTTGCTATCACCGCGCCGTCCAGTTGGGTGTGGTCGCCGACGTTAACCTGATAGCCGCTTTTGCCGGCAAACAGCCCGGTCTGCTCCTGCACGCTGTCATAGTTGCTGTGAAGTTTATTGCGGCTGGCATTGAGGCTCGCTGTACCGTTAGTGAGGGGACCCACGGTGGCACTGACGCCCACGCTGGCATTCTGTTGTTGGCTGTCATAGCGCTGGCTGTCCTGCTCGCTGCTGAGGGTCAGATGACGTTTCACGTCGGCGGTAATCTGCTCGCCGCTGACCTGAGCCCCTTTCAGCGTGGTATCCCGGCCACTGTTCAGCCCGACGGTCTGTCCCGCCTGTAACGTGGTGTTAGTGTGACTGACGCCGTTGCCGTTTTCACGGCCGTTGCCCCGACTGACATTGGCCGAGACGCTCAGACCGGTGCCCCCCGGTCCCGCAGTCAGGCCCACGCCCAGCGAGCTGCCGTGGCTGCTGTTTTTGCCGGTGGTCTGTTCGGTGTTCTGGCTGGATGAGAGCTGAATATCCCGGTTAGCATGGAGTTGCAGGTCTTTACCCGCCTGTAACTGGCTGCCCTGAATACGGATATCCCCGCTTTGATTTGATGCGCCTTTGCCATCCCCTTTGGCGGTTATGGTCAGATTATCCCCGGCAGTGAGATGGCTGCCCTGTTGAGTGGTCTGGCGGTGCTGCTGTTCTGAACGGGAAGATTGACGCCCGTAGGACAGGCTCACCCCGGCCAGATTGTTATTGCCTTTGTCGTCACTGCCCTGAGCCTCCGCCAGTCGGCCAGCCTGCACGGCCTGTACCCCGCTCAGCGCGACTTTAGTATTTTGCAGCGCTTTCACTCGTGGGTCACTTTCAGTGCGGGCGGTTCTGGCTGTTTGCACCGCGCTGTTGACGGCCCCGCCTGCGGCGCCACTCAGCGCCACGGTTAAGCCGCTCTGTTTTTGTTCGGTTTTTGTCGTGGTGTGATGGCGGTTTTCCGCACTGGTGATATCGACCTGTTGACCGGTCAGCGTCAGGTCTTTACCGGCAATCACCTCGCTGCCGTGAACCCGGAGCTGTTCTCCCGCTTTGAGGGTGACATTGCCCTGGCTGCTGCCGACCGTGCTGCCTTTACTCAGCTGGCGGTCACTGTCGGTGGTGGTTTTCTGGCTGGCCTGGCCTAATGTGAAGCCAATCCCGCCGGTCCCCATCAAACCGGATTTTTTCTCCTGCCGCAAATGAGTTTCATCGTGCGCTTCGGCTGCGGTGGTAACGGTGAGTTGATGACCGGCATTCAGGCTGACATCCTGCGTGCCCGCGACATTGCTGCCGAGGATATTCAGGTCTTTACCGGCCTGGAGATTGACCTTATCGCCACTGAATGTGGTGCTGAGCGCCTGTCGGTCATGCACTTCGTCGTGGGTTTCCACTGACGACTTCGACAGCCAGCCTTTGCTGGTTTGTTTACTGTGCTCCACTAAGTCGGATGAGGCCGTACCGGTGGTCAGCGTCAGGTTATTCCCGGCCTGCGCCGTCAGTTGTTGACCGGCGTTAACGTGGGCGGCAGTGGCGTTCAAATCCTGCCCGGCTTGCAATGTCACATCACCTGCGCCGGTTATCTGGCTGCCGATATCCTGTTGTTGGGTCAGATGGCGATAGTTATCTTTCCCCCAGTCGCCCTGTTCTGTGCGACGTGTACTTAAGGTGTCCAGCGTCAGGTTATGGCCTGCCGTTATCTCGGTGTGACCGTCTTTACCCGCATTCTTGACGTCACTGGCGGTTAATTGCACATTGTTAATGGCGCTCAGCGATAAGGTGCCCTTATCATTTTGCACATAGATGCCTGCCGGACGGTCCAGCCAGCGGTTTGCCCCATCCCCGCGCACAGTCGATGCGCTGGTGATATCCCGGCCTTTCAGGGTCACCCGGTCATCGCCCTGAATCTGGCCGCCCCGGTTGGTGAGCGTCTGTTGGGCCGCTAAATCCACTTTGCCGCCGCGAATAAAGCCGCTGTTGGTTAGATTGTTGGCGGTCAGTTGGGTGACGTCACGCCCGCTAATTGTGCCGCTGTTAGTGATATCGCCCTGACTGTTGAGCGCCACGGTATTCCCGGCCAGCAAAGCGCCGTCACTGCGCAGATCGCCCTGACGGACGCGGGCGTAAACCTGCGGCACGGTGACCACCTCGGTAGTGCCATCCGGCAAGGTGACGGTTTGGTTAGTCAACCAGATAATGTCTGAGGTCAGCAACGCCATCTGTGCCGGGCTTAAGGCGACGCCCGGCGTTAATTGCTGCTGTTTGCCAAAAGCGACACCGGCATCCATCAGCGCTTTAAACTGGGCTTCGTCGTTGTTGTAGCCCGGCAGATAGCGCTGGCCGGTCAGTTGGGTGATTTGGTCACGCACCAGACGCTGTTCGTAGAACCCATCGCCCAGGCGTTTGTGAACCAGCGCCGGGTCGTGCGTTAACTGTTGCCGCATGTAGTCCGAGCCGAGCCACTGTTTATACTGGGTAAATTTCGGGTCGGTCTCGACCAGATAGTGGCTGTCACTGCCCGGTTGCACGGTATACAGGCTGTTATTCGGCAGGCGGGTATCGGGCGTCACCACGCGTATCACCGGGTCGACTGTTTGCCCTTTGACGGTCTCCGGGGGCAAACTCAGTTCAAACGGCTGACCGGGCGGCAAGACCAGTGGCTGATTTTTGATACCGTTCACCGGCGTGACCGCTGTGGGGGCAGAATGTATCTGACCGGTTTGTCGGTCGGTAATCGTGATATCGGTACCCTGTGGACGGGTATGCGCCTGCCAGGCCAGCGTTTTCAGGTCAATCGTTTCTATCACTGGGGCGGGGGCATAATTGCTGCGGCTTTTTCCCTGCGAGGTTTTGGTGCCACCGAACCCGAACTTTTTGTGTTTGGTCTTTTTGGCGTACCAGTGAGTTTGGCGACCTTTATCGGTGGTGATACGTTCGCCCTGAGTGGCAATATTGTGCAGTTCGCCGATTTCTCCATCCAGCGCCCCGCCGGCGACAATCTGGCTGTCGTGATTAGTGACCTGCGCACTGTTGAGCGTGATATTACCCCCGGCCAGAATTTTACCGGGGTCGCTCTGTTTAACCTGAGTTTCCTTGACGGTGCGGGTGTACTGATATTCGTAAAAGTCATTACTGCGGCTGCCATCCGGCATGATGGCATCGTGCACTTTGTATTTATTGCGGTGGGAAGTGTCCACCTGTGACCAGTCATAGCG
>NZ_JAJAFZ010000121.1:0-5490 GCF_025384895.1 Photorhabdus kayaii | reverse complement strand
TTGGTTTGATGAGTGTTAAATAATTCCTCTAATTTAATATCGACTAATAGTACCTCTAATACACCATTTAATTACAGTTTTTGATGTCGGATTGTACTTATTAGTCGAATCCGCCTACAGAAAATATTATCTATAAAGTTTGAATAAACGAACGCTTAATGATCTGTTATACCACTTAACTCCTTTGTTGTATTAGAAAGCATCAATTATCAATTCTATTATCTTATCAACCAGATGAGAGGGAGATAGTTTTATACCCTAAGTTCAGATATTCAAAATTTTTAAAATCAGATAAACAATTATTCACTGTAATCGTTACTCTTTTTCGTCACTCTGTTGATGTATATATCTACGCAGATTTAGGGTAATGCTATGGTTTATTTCCGTTTATTTTCCCATAGTCTTTTTGTCCTGACGATACTAATGAGTTGGCCTGTGCTGGCTGGGGAAAAAGATGAGCTGGCCACCACACTCAAACAGCTTGACCAGGTGCAGGCCAGTTTGGAGCGTGCCCGGGTTTTGGCCGTTCAGGAGGGGCAGGCAGACCGTTTTTATTTTGATTATCTACGTGCTAACCGGGACCTCAATATTGTCCGTGAAGGCATTAACCGCTATCTGACCCCCTCCCGCGCCCAACCCGGGATTTCTGCGGCTGCGCTGGATGTGACCGGTCAGTATCGTCAGGAGCGAATACGGTGAATGAGGTACAACGCAATGCATTCAGGGCGGCTTCCGGCAATCTCGATCCCCATATGATGCAATTTCTCTGTATCGGTTTACTGATAGCGGTGCTGTTTCTCTGGGCCGCATGGGGCATGGTAGACGTCTGGCAGGGCTGGGCCAATGAAAAGGTCCGTGAAGCGGCGATGAACCGTTTTGTCATTCGTGTGGCGTTGTTGCTGGTGATGGTTATCTGGATGTTTGCCAGCTAATCGGTTTTTTTTAACCTGTAATGGAAAAAAGGGAAAATGAAATGGATCTGTTAAACCGGGGATGTCAGTCACTGTTCCGCCTGTTTGTCCGTATCAATACCTGTGCAGTGTCACTCAGTGTGCTGGCTTATCTGGTTTGTCAACCCGTGACAGCGGCATTGCCAACGGTTGAACCGCCTTCCAGCGGGAGTGGCGGTGGTATTTTTAATACCGTCAAAGGTTACTTGCAGGACGGCATTGTGATAGGCGGGCTGGTCGTTGCCGCGATCGCGTTTATCAATGTGGCGACTGCGGCAATCCATACGTTTTCTGAAGTTCGCAGTGACAGAGCCTCCTGGACTAAATTTGGCGCGATTGTGGTGGTTGGCGTGGTGCTGTTAGTGGCGGTTATCTGGCTACTGGGCAAATCAACGTCCATTCTCTTTTAACCCCAGGGAAGCGTCAGTATGGTTCAGACTATTCGTTTTTTACCTGACCGTCTTAACGCCGAACCTGTCGTGTTCCGGGGATTTACTACCCCAGAGCTGGGCTGGACGGCATTAACGGGACTGATAGCTGGCATGGTCATTGGCTTGTTACTGGCACCGGTAACGGGTTGGGTGATGATACCGACGGTGGCCCTGATTGCGCCGTTATTATTGATTGCCTTTGGCGGCAAATACCTGGCCCGGATGAAACGCGGTAAACCGGCGCATTATCTCTATCGACGGCTGGAGGTTAAAAAGCGGGGCTGGGGTCTGGGTGACCCGTCACTGATTATCACATCACAACGCTGGTCGTTGCGCCGCCATCACCGGGTAATGGCCCGAATGGGGCGGTTATGAGCCGTTTTCGTCATGCGATTCAAAACCGGGACCAGCATATCCTGACGTTACGCTCTGCCTGTGGTGTGCTGGTTTTGTTGTTGTTACTGAGTCTGAGTGGCTGGATGATGGTGCCGAGAGCGTTAACCATTTATACGCCGCCGGATGTCCGTAGTGGTAGTACCCGCCCGTGGTGGCAAGTGCCAGTCTCCCAGGTCTATGCCTTTGGCTTTTATATTTTTCAGCAACTGAATGCCTGGCCGAAAGACGGGGAAGTCGATTATCCAGCGAAAATAGCGGCGCTTTCTCCTTATCTGCCCCCCTCCTGTCAGGCATTTCTGGAACAGGATGCTCAAAATCGGTCACAAGTGGGTGAGCTAAAAGATCGCGTGCGGGTGGTATATGAAATTCCGGAACGGGGCTTTCGTGATAGCAATGTGACGGTGAGGGACCGGGATAACTGGGTTATCCGGTTAGATTTAGTCGCCGATGAATATTTTCACGCTGAGCCGGTCAAACGGGCACTGGTACGTTACTCAATTAAAGTCACCCGTTGGCAAGGGGATGCAGAACGTAACCCATTCGGTCTGGCGCTGGATTGTTATGACAGCACACCACAACGGTTGGAAGCAGCATCGCAGCCGGCACCGGCGAGAAAGGGGATATTCCAGTGAAAAAACAGGTACTCGTCGAGTTATTGGCATTGACCGCATTATTATTCGCTGGGCTGGTGATGGTTTCACCCGTTGAAGCCGTGGAGTTGATGAAGTGGGAGCGTATCCCGCTGCCGGTTGCCTTGCATGTTGGACAGGAGCGGGTGGTTTTTGTGGATAAAAATGTCCGGGTAGGTTTTCCGAGTGTGCTGAATGGAAAATTGCGGATACAAAGCACCGGTGGTGCAGTGTATCTGTATCCGAGTGAAACGTTTACCCAGACCCGACTGCAACTTCAGGATGTGGAAAGTGGTGAAGTGATTTTGCTGGATGTGACAGCCACAAATGGAAAAGGTCCCCTTGAGCCGGTTCGGGTGGTGTACCACGGGGACGTGATTACGTTGACGGACGACCATCAGATTCATCATGGTGCCAAAGGAGATAACACGTCAGCAACGTCTCCCTCTCTTGCCGGTGAACGTCAGGCCGCCCGGCGTCAAAAACCGTCCTATACGGCTCCGCTGCCGGTGGTCCTGACCCGTTATGCTGCGCAGAGTCTGTATGCGCCGTTGCGTACAGTAGAAGCTGTTCCCGGCATTCACCCGGTATCATTGGCGCTACCAACCCGATTGACCACATTGTATCCCTCTGCGCCGGTAATAGTCTCCCCGTTAGGGGGCTGGGGTGTGGATAACCTCACTGTGGTGGCGCTGAAAGTGCGTAATACCCACCGTGAGAACGTAGTGCTTGATCCACGCAGGTTGCAGGGGCAATTCATAGCAGCGACCTTTCAGCATCGTTGGTTGGGACCGTCAGGTACGCCAGAAGACACGACTACCGTCTATTTGGTGGTGAAAGGTCGGCCTGACCGTGCCTTTCTGCCTGAACCGGTGAGGTCAAAAACGCCCATGAAGCGACAAGGAAATCCCCATGCAAATTAAGTCAAACGGTCTGGTGAAGTGGGTCGTGCCTGCTTTTGTTATTGCAGGGCTGGCGGTGGGTATCAAGAGTTGTCGGCAATCAGAGACGCCTGTCAGCCAGACAGTGAGTCATCAGGCTTTGGCGGAACTGTCTTCCGGGGAGCTGCGGGCATTGGGGATTGAGGGAGATACCCCGGAAGACACGTTGCGTACCCTGATTGGAGCTTTGCGCAGTATCCGTGTTCAGCAGGCGGCGCTGGAAAAACAAAACGCACAATTACTGGCGGACAATGAGAAATGGCGAAATGGGAGTCAGCGCATGACTGACCAGATTAACCGGGTGGTAGCGGGTACCCGTGAGGAAACAGAAAAGCAACAGCAGGTATTGAAAGCGGAGCAGCAAACGCTGTTCAGCCGACTTGACCAGTTGACCCGTCAGTTAAGCAATAAGGGCTTGAATATAAACAACTCTCTGGTTGAGCATGATATTCCGCAGGGATTAGGATTGGACAATACTGGCCAAAATACGACTTCAGACGGAGACAGGCTGGTCTGGATTACCCCACAGGATGGGTTACCAGCTGACTCACAGGTTGCAATGAGCGGTCAGTCAGCGACTCCCCGTTTTCCCGTGTCATTTCTGGAAGACAATACATTGAGCCGTCAGAAAGTGGCATACGACGGTATGACTAAAAATCAGCGAGCCATTACCGAGGGTCATACAAACGAGGCTATCCGGCCCGTTTATACCCTGCCCGAGAATACGACGCTGGTCGGCAGCCAGGCGATGACGGCATTATTAGGCCGGGTACCGGTGAATGACAAAGTCACTGACCCGTATCCTTTTAAGATACTGATAGGTAAAGATAACCTGACTGCCAACGGCATTGAACTGCCGGACGTGGAAGGCGCGATTGTTTCGGGTACGGCTACCGGTGATTGGACCTTGTCTTGCGTACGCGGCAATGTCACCTCTTTAACCTTTGTCTTTGCAGACGGCACCGTCAGAACCGTACCGAAATCGGATAATCGCACCAATGGCAGCCATCATGTTCAGGATAATGATGGCAGCAGTATCGGCTGGTTGTCTGACGATAACGGTATTCCGTGTATCAGCGGGACACGAAAATCCAATGCAGCCAGTTACTTGTCAACCTTATTGGCTCTTTCTGGTGGTACAGCAGCCGGTGATGTGCTGTCACAGAGCCAGCTTACCACCCAGACTAACGGTTATGGCGGCGCGACGTCATCACTGACCGGGGATGGCGGTAAAGCGGTTTTGGGGCAAGCTGTTGCCGGAGGATTTAAAGCCGTGTCGGAATGGATCAAAGCCCGTTACGGCCAAACCTTTGATGCCGTCTACGTGCCGCCGGGAGCCAGCGTGGCGGTACATATTACCCAACAAATCCCCATTGATTACGACACACAGGGGCGCAAGGTGAAATACCCCTTTAGCCTGGAACAGGAGAACAGCGATGGGCTGGACTGAGAAAGTGAATATCTGTGGAGCCGGTATGTGCAGCGTCAGATTGAAATCAGGTTGTTGGGTTTGCCTGCTCGTAGTGACGACGCTCCTGACCGGTTGCAGCACGTCCAAAGAGGACATGTTGCCATCGGGAGACCAGACTATGCTGGCATTGTGGCAGGGAAAGGCCGCGTCGTCACAGATGACTCTGGAAGCCCGTCAAGTGCTGCGTCGGGGGATCAATGAACGGGAGCAGCAGATTTCGCCTGACTATGCTGAAAGTTATAGTCGTACACAGGAAAATGAAATCAGTCAAACCTTCCCACGGTTACCTAATCCGGACATGGTGATGTATCTCTTTCCCCATTTGGTGGCGGGAAATTCGCCGGTGCCGGGATACAGCACGGTGTTTTCGTTTTACAGTCAGGTGCAGTATGCCCTGCCGGGTGAGCGGACGGTGGCATTGTGATGTGGGCGTGGTTGAATAAAGTTCGCTCGCGTAAAGCGGACAACCACTCGGCATCCCTGAGTGAACCGGCGGTCATATTATCGCCTTCTGTCGGAGTGGCCGGGCGTGAACCTATAAAGCGGCCCGGCAAAATGACGCACGCTGATGAAGTGGCATTGTATAACTCTTCACCGTCTATCATTGATTATTTGCCCTGGGCAGAATACCTGGACGAGGAAAAGTGTCTGTTGTTGGATGACGGTCTGTCA
>NZ_JAJAFZ010000120.1:0-6102 GCF_025384895.1 Photorhabdus kayaii | reverse complement strand
AACAAAACCCTATTGGGATAGGCTTTTAATGCGATAGAACCAATTCAACAGTTATTTTAATTATATTCTGGATTATTTTATTTTTCCTTAAGTTACATGAGTGACTATTATTCGTGTATTAATTTTATGTCTTATAATTTTATTGGCGATTCTTTTATTACCTCTTGTCAATTTCTTCATTAAATGTTAATTTTTATTAAAAATATTATCTACCCTATTTAAATAGTTATGTTATTATTACTTACGATAATTAGAACATGGCAACCGCATGAATGCTCAAATAAAAAACAGAACGAATGGTATTTAAGCTATTCTAATAACAGCACTTGTTAATTTGCTTTAAATACAATCCATATTTGCGTTATTTTTGCGTTATTTTTGCGTTATTTTTGTGTTAATTGTGTTCGCAAAATGTTCATGCGGTTGCTCTGGTAATTAGAATATGCATTTCTCAGTGATGATTAACTTTATCAAAATATACATTATTAAATGGCTTGGATATGTTGTGATTTAAGTTACGTTCAGCTGTGAAATGAAATCTGATTAGAAAAAACTTGATGCTTTATATTGATGTTACTATTAATAGTGTGCTAATAATGAGAATGGGTTATTATGAATTTAATTAGATATCTTTGCGCTCACTCTTGGAAATTGCTGTGTTTTTCTATGGTAAGCGCATTAGTAGCTGGAGGTGCTGCAGCCTCACTGGTTGGTCTGGTGAGCAAAGCAATTGAGTCTCCTGGCTACTCTGTTTCATATATTTTTTTTATATTATGTTTAGTCTATTTTTTTAGTAAAGCTACTGCAGAGATTGCGTTGCTACATTTGACTCAATCTGCAATATTATCACTACGTATCAATCTTAGTAATAAACTACTGCGAACACCGTTTAAAAAGCAGCAAGAGCTTGGACGCCATGGTCTGTTAGCTGTTTTAACCAAAGATGTTGATGTGTTTTCAGATTCATGTAGGTTTGCGCCAATAGTGTTTGGTAATACCATTCTTATTGTGGCTTGTCTTAGTTATTTGGCCTGGGTCTCTTGGGTGCTATTTTTAGTCCTGACTGTATGTTTCGGTACATTGATGTATGGATTTCACATTTTAGAGAAAAATCCCTCTCAGATGATGGACAAGGTTAGAGAGCAGATTGATAATATTTATCTTAATTTTCAAAATCTTATAAGTGGAAGTAAGGAGCTACAGTTAAATACTAATCGTGGTAAATTATTTGTTAATCAAGTTATTATGCATGGTGCTGAGAATTTAAGAAAAATATTTATAAAGAGTCATGCCAGATGGGCATGGTTAGTAAATTCAGCAGATACTATGTTTTACGTAATAATTGGTTTTATGGTTTTTGTGGTACCCATTTGGTGGCCGTCTGAACCAGGTGTTCTTGTCTCGGTAGTCTTGGTTATGCTCTTTTTAGTTGGCCCTATTGGTGAAGTTATGGGGGCTATACCCGAATTACGCACGGCGGAAGTATCCTTGAAAAGAATGCGACAACTAGATAAGGATTTGCAGGAATCTCAGCTTGTATACTCTGATAAGCTTAACCCTTTCTTAGAAGTAAAGGAAAACAAGGTATTACTTGAATTACAAGATGTTGTTCATCACTACTCAAGTGATAAGGAAGATAGCCAATTCATTCTTGGGCCATTAAATCTTAAAATACACCATGAAGAGATTGTTTTTATCATAGGAGGTAATGGCAGCGGTAAAACCACTTTGGCAATGTTGTTGGTTGGTTTGTTTCAATGTGATTCTGGCTCTATTATATTAAATGGTGTAGAAATGAACGCTTCTAACAATGAGTATTATCGACAGTTTTTCTCTGCCGTTTTTTCTGATTTTCACTTGTTTGAAGAATTACTCACTATAGATTCACATATTACTGATAAAGCCACTCACTACATTCAGAAATTGGGTATGGATCATAAAGTAAAAGTAGTAGATGGAAAATTCTCTACCATAAATATATCCACTGGTCAGCGTAAAAGATTAGCTTTAGTATCTGCTTATTTAGAGGATCGTCCTGTTTATATCTTTGATGAATGGGCAGCAGATCAAGACCCGGTTTTTAAAAAAGTATTTTATACAGAATTATTACCTGAATTAAAGGCGCGTGGCAAAACCGTTATTGTTATTACTCATGATGACTCTTATTTCGGAGTGGCAGATAGAGTAGTGAAGTTAGAAGATGGACATATAAAAGATATCTAAATTCCTTATATGGACGTCAATTTGAATTCAGTTGGTGTCCATATATCTATTTGGATTATTCAAAATAAATTACACCCTATTTTTTGACTATTTAATTTCTTTGGGAAATACACTTGAACACTTGTGGCGTTTTTATGTCGAGCTACTTTTTCTATATGAGGAATGGATATGACGAACACTATTTTTAGGGAATTAGAATCTGATGTACGTAGTTATTGTCGAACTTTTCCTGCGGTTTTCTCTAAGGCAAAAGGTTCAGTTTTATATGATGCAACGGGGTGCGAATATCTCGATTTTTTCGCCGCAGCGGGTTCTATGAACTATGGACATAATGATGAGGATATGGTTGAAGCAGCCATTAATTATTTGCGCAGTGATGGAATTATTAATGGACTAGATTTGAACACTGAGGTTAAGGCAAAGTTTCTGGAGACTTTTAATGAGCTTATTTTGAAACCGAGAGAATTTGATTACAAATTACAATTTACTGGCCCTACAGGGGCTAATGCAGTTGAAGCAGCACTCAAACTGGCTCGTAAAGTGACTAATCGGATAAACATTGCTTGTTTTTCTGGTGCCTATCATGGAATGTCTTTAGGAGCTCTGGCGATGACGGCTAATGCGGCTAAGCGTGCATCCATGATTGTGCAACTACCCGGAGTAATCCGTCTGCCTTATGATGGGGCTGTAGGCGGTGGAGTTGTTAGTCAGTTACAGTTACTGGAGGATATGTTTTTCCGGCCTGGTTTTGGTATTGATCCCCCAGCAGCTTTTTTGCTCGAATGTGTTCAAGGGGAAGGGGGAGTGAATTGTGCCTCGGATGATTGGCTCCGAGGGGTTAGCTCATTAGCAAAACGGCTTGGCGCGTTGCTGATTGTTGATGAAATTCAAACTGGTTGTGGTCGTACTGGTACTTTTTTTAGTTTTGAACATGCAGGTATAGAACCGGATGTGGTTTGCTTATCCAAATCTCTAAGTGGTGCAGGCTTACCGTTTTCTATCAATCTTATAAAGCCAGAAATTGATATCTGGGCTCCAGGTGAGCACAACGGCACTTTTCGTGGTAATAACTTGGCGATGGTGATGGCAACGGTTGCATTGAAGAAATTCTGGAGCACACCGAATTTTGCCATTGAGGTGACGGATAAAGGTCATGCCCTAGCAAACCAATTACGGCAGGCCTTGGCTTCTGTTGCGGATCAGGTTGATATTGTTGGGCGTGGTCTAATGTTAGGCTTGCGTTTCAGACAGCCAGAACATGCGCGTACTATCGCAGCCAAGTTGTTCCGAGATGGTTTGCTAATTGAGGTATGTGGTCCATACAGTGAGGTACTGAAGTGTATGCCTGTACTTACCATGGAATGGGCGGTGATGCTGGCTGCAGGTCAGCGCATCGCGCAGATGGTATTAAACACTTTGCTTAACGACTATTCAAGCTCATCAACGCTATTAACTCTTGATGAGCAATACCTGCCTGTTTAGGTGCTGATGAATCCTATGAAATATAGTTATGGGGTCCCAATTAAGCCCTAATAATTTTAAAACGATCTATGTATTTTTATTGTTTTTACTAGGTTGTTATTTTCTGGCTTTATAAAAAGGTATCGAAAAATGAGTCGTTTAGATATTTTCTCTCCGAACCATCCCCTATCCACAGCACAAAGCAGCCGTTGGCTTCAGTATCAGTTAGACCCTGTCGGGAAAGGGAAACACAATAGTGCTTTTTGCGCACGAGTTAAAGGTTTAACTCCTGAACGTTTGACAATTGCATTAAACCAACTGCTGATGCGCCACCCTATGTTACGTGCTAGTTTTAGTCTAGATGATGGAGAGTTGGGCTATCGTATCAGTGATAATATTAGCATTAATGTTCACCAGCATGATGCTCAACAGATCAACACTGAAGTTCTTCAACAGCAAGTGGCAAAGGAATGCTGGCATATTTTTGACCTAGATAAACCGTTACGGATTCATGCCTGCTGGTATCAATGCAACGAGCAAGAGTCGGTTATGGTGCTAGTGTTTGACCATATTGCGGTTGATGGTTGGTCCTATTGGATGTTACTAGAAGAGCTGGGGTCATTGCTGTCATTACAGGAGCTAGAGCCTGTGCCAACCAACAGCTTTCAAGACTATGTTGCTTGGCAGAAACAGTGGCTGCAAAGTTCTGGAGCTGTTGCACAAGGTCATTTTTGGCAACAAGCGTTAAGTGGAGAGCTACCTGTGTTGCAATGGCCAAATAAATGCAGCAACACCAAAATCCCAGAAAGACAAACACTGATAAAGATGCTGCCGCTTGAGCTGGTGTCTAAGTTGCAAGTGGTAGCATCACATTATGGTGGTAGCTTGTTTGCTATTTTTTTGGCGGCATACCAAATATTGCTACATCGTTACACTGGGTTAGATGACATTATTGTTGGTACCATTATGCCAGGGCGTGGACGTGCGCGTTGGGGCAGATTAGTGGGTGAATTTATCAATCCAGTGGCATTGCGTTGTCATGTGGGTGATGATATTACAGTAAGCGAGCATATTCGTAGATCACAATATCTTATCCGTCAAGGTGTTGAAAATCAGAAGTATCCATTTTCCCAAGTATTAGAACAGATTAGATTTCCTCGTCAGCCAGATATTCATCCCATTTTTCAGACGATGATGAATTTTCAACAGGCAAGGTATGCCAGCAGCGAACTACTGTCTTTGTGGATG
The DNA here is from genome assembly GCF_025384895.1 of Photorhabdus kayaii. Classification (NCBI taxonomy): domain Bacteria; kingdom Pseudomonadati; phylum Pseudomonadota; class Gammaproteobacteria; order Enterobacterales; family Morganellaceae; genus Photorhabdus; species Photorhabdus kayaii. The sequence goes on along the minus strand of NZ_JAJAFZ010000120.1, from coordinate 1,170 downwards.
GAAGGAAACCTAAGCTCCTCTATTAGTTGGGGAGGCGCTGAGTTATCGGCATTCCCATATCCCGCTTATGCTGATACATCTGTACCACTTATGGTGAATGTGCTGGAAGTTGACGGGCAAATTCGTTGTGATTTCCGCTATAGTACGAGCGAATTCGATGTTGAAATTATAACGCAATTGATGGGACATTTATTTACCTTACTTGCACAGATGGCCGACGATGAGCAACAGAGGCTAGCCAGCCTAGTATTGCTTAGTGAACAAGAGCATCGACAAGTACTTTTGGGTTTCAACAACACAGCAAAAGCTTACCCTCAAAAAAATAGTTTGATTCATCAACTGATTGAACAGCAAGTTGAGCGAACTCCTGAGTCCATTGCCTTGCGTTATGGCGATGAAGAATTGAGCTATAGCGAGTTGAACTGTAGGGCCAATCAATTGTCACACTACTTAATAGAATTAGGTGTCGGCCCGGATGATAGAATAGCAATCTGCGTAGAACGCAGTATGGAAATGGTCGTGGGTCTGCTGGCTATCTTGAAGGCCGGTGGTGCGTATGTACCACTGGATCCGAGCTATCCAGAGGAACGACTGAGTTATATGTTGGCCGACAGTCAACCGCAGGTAGTGCTGACGCAGAGCGGGCTACTTGGTGTGTTACCGAAGGTATCAGTACCAGTATTGTCATTGGATGTTGAGTCACCTGTATTCCAAAAGCTGTCAATGCACAATCCTGATGCAACAGTATTAGGATTGAAACCGAATCATCTAGCTTATGTGATCTATACCTCGGGTTCGACGGGGCATCCCAAGGGAGTAATGAATGAACATAAAGGAGTGGTTAACCGTTTATGTTGGGCACACCAAGAGTACCAGCTACGGGATGATGATGTAGTATTACAAAAGACGTCATTTGGTTTCGATGTATCGGTTTGGGAGTTTTTCTTACCTCTGCTGGCTGGCGCTCAACTGGTAATTGCTCGCCCTGCTGGGCATAAAGATCCGCTTTACTTACTGGAGGAAATTGAACGCAGCGGTGTCACAACTATACATTTTGTTCCTTCTATGTTGCAAAGCTTTGTCAGCATGGTACCAGCAGGACGTTGTCGGTCATTACGCCGTATTTTATGCAGTGGTGAAACGTTACCATACAAGTTGCAGACTCAATGT
>NZ_JAJAFZ010000012.1:0-95875 GCF_025384895.1 Photorhabdus kayaii | reverse complement strand
TGACGGGTATAAATAATAGCAACACCAGTTATTATACTGGCGTTGACTATTATATTTAGTAATTATTGATAATCACTGACAGGGGCACAAGAGCAATGCAGATTACGATCACCGTAAACATCATCAAGGCGTTTAACCGCAGGCCAATATTTATTGGCTTTGGTTTCCAAGGTTGGGAAAACCGCAGTTTCACGGCTGTAATTATGACTCCAGTCAGAAACCAGTTCAGCTTGTACGTGAGGCGCATTGACCAATGGGTTATCTTCCAATGACCATTCACCTTGCGCCACTTTGCCAATTTCAGCACGAATTGCCAACATAGCATCCACAAAGCGATCAATTTCCACTTTGCTTTCTGATTCTGTAGGTTCCACCATTAGCGTACCGGCAACCGGGAATGACATGGTTGGTGCATGGAAACCATAGTCAATCAAGCGCTTGGCAATATCCATCTCGCTGATACCAAACTCTTCTTTCAACGGTCTAATATCCAGAATACATTCATGTGCCACATAACCATTATGACCGGTATACAACACGTCATAATCATTCTTTAAGCGAGCAGCAATATAGTTAGCATTCAAAATCGCCGTCTGGCTTGCCTGTTTCAATCCTTGTGAGCCCATCATGCGGATATACATCCAGCTAATCGGCAAAATAGAAGCACTACCAAATGGCGCCGCTGAGACAGCTCTCTGTTCGGTAATGCCATCCATTTGAACTACCGAGTGCCCTGGCAAGAACGGCGCTAAATGGGCTTTTACGCCAATCGGCCCCATTCCTGGACCACCGCCGCCATGTGGGATACAGAATGTTTTATGAAGGTTGAGGTGTGAAACATCAGCACCGATAAAACCTGGCGCGGTGATGCCAACCTGCGCGTTCATATTCGCACCATCAAGGTAAACCTGACCACCATACTGATGAATGATTTCACACACCTGACGGATCGTTTCTTCATATACACCGTGGGTTGACGGGTAAGTCACCATGATGCAAGAAAGCTCACCACCGGATTTGTCCGCTTTTTCACGCAGGTCTGCCAGATCAATGTTGCCCTCTTTATCGCAACTCACCACCACAACTGTCATACCTGCCATATGAGCAGAAGCCGGGTTGGTGCCATGAGCAGAACTGGGGATTAAACAGATATGACGATGCCCTTCTCCACGACTTTCGTGGTAACGGCGAATAGCAAGCAGACCCGCATATTCACCCTGCGCACCGGAGTTTGGTTGCATACAAACGGCATCATAACCTGTCAGTTGCACCAGCCAGTGAGATAATTGGCTGATCATTTGCTGATAACCCTGTGCTTGCTCTGGCGGACAGAATGGGTGTAGTTCATTAAATTCAGGCCAAGAGATCGGTAACATTTCTGCCGCAGCATTAAGTTTCATGGTGCAAGAACCCAATGGGATCATTGCCTGATTCAGTGCTAAATCTCGGCGTTCAAGACGATGCATATAGCGCATCATATCCGTTTCACTATGATAACGGTTGAAATTTGGATGCAGAAGGATTTCATCACTGCGCAACATTGATGCAGGAATGGAGAGACTTTCCGTCATCAGCTCTTTATCCAGTGCTTCAACATCTAGCTTGTCATCCGTGCCTGTCAGCACAGAGAACAATTTGACCAGATCATCACGACCGGTAGCCTCACTTAATGTGATACCCACCGCGCCGTAAATATCGGTACGCAAATTGATTTCAGCTTTCTCTGTCCGGGCTAATACTGCTGCTTTATCAGCAACTTCAACAGTCAGAGTATCAAACCAAGTTTTGTAACGTAGAGTAAATCCAGCTTTCTGTAACCCGACCGCCAGAATGTCAGTCAGACGATGAATACGGCTCGCAATGCGTTTCAGCCCCTTCGAACCATAATATACCGCATACATCGCCGCGATATTTGCCAACAACACCTGAGCAGTACAGATGTTGGAATTCGCTTTCTCACGACGGATATGCTGCTCACGGGTTTGCATTGCCATGCGCAGTGCCGTATTACCTGCCGCATCAAGGGAAACGCCGATAATACGTCCCGGCATAGAACGTTTGAATTCATCACGGCTGGCAAAAAATGCTGCGTGGGGACCGCCATAACCCATCGGTACGCCAAAACGCTGAGCAGAACCAAACACAATGTCAGCGCCTTGTTTACCCGGCGCAGTCAGCAGCAGCAACGCCATCAAGTCAGCGGCAACACTGACAATGATTTTGCGCTGTTTCAGTTGTGTAATCAGATCAGCATAATCATGAACTTCACCTGTCGTGCCAACCTGTTGTAACAACACGCCAAATACACCGTCCAGCTCCAAGACTTTTTCTGCTTTATCTACAATCACATCAAAGCCAAAGGTTTCCGCACGGGTACGAACAACGTCTAATGTTTGCGGATGGATATCATCAGCAACAAAGAAACGGTCAGCATTTTTCAGTTTGCTGGTACGTTTTGCCATTGCCATTGCTTCAGCCGCCGCGGTAGCTTCATCCAGCAAAGAAGCAGAAGCAATATCCAAACCCGTCAAATCGATCGTCACTTGTTGGAAATTCAACAGTGATTCAAGGCGACCTTGAGAAACTTCCGGTTGATAAGGTGTATAAGCGGTATACCAGCCAGGATTTTCTAATAAATTACGCAAAATAACCGGCGGAAGTACAGCAGGCACATACCCCATACCAATATAGGATTGGTAACGTTTATTTTGGCTGGCAATCGCTTTCAGTTCAGCGAGTGCTTGCTGTTCAGTTGCACCACCGCCAACATCGGGAGGCTCTGGTAACGCGATATCACGGGGAACAATTTTCTGTGTTAAATCATTAAGGGAATTTGCCCCCACTGTCACCAGCATCTCTTTTTGCTGTTCGGCGGAAGAGCCTATATGACGGCGGATAAACTCACCCTGGTTCTCAAGTTGGCTTAATGTCTGGGTCATTTGTTACTAATTCCTGAAGCTGGCCAGAAATGGCATACAAATAAAAACGCCCTGTTCATCATGTGAGACAGGGCGGCGGTAAGCATATTATTCTTCTTCGTCCAGAAGTGCCTGATATCCTTCGGCATTCAGCAAACTCGAAAGTTCACTTTCATCAGAGGCTTTAATACGGAACAGCCAGCCTTCATTATAAGGCTCACTGTTAACCAATTCAGGCGCGTCATTTAGCGCTTCATTAACGGCAATAATTTCACCACTCAGTGGTGCATAGATATCAGAAGCCGCTTTTACTGATTCAACAACCGCACAATCATCACCAAGATTGATTTCATCACCTACTTCTGGCAAATCAACAAAGACCATATCGCCGAGCAGTTCTTGTGCATGCTCGGTAATACCTACAGTGTATTCACCATTACCTTCTGCACGAACCCACTCATGTGATTCAGCATATCTTAACTCTGCGGGTACATTACTCATTACTATCATCTCCTTCAATCCTAGAATCTACCCCTATTAGGCTATTTTGTGCTCCTGCACCAATCATGCTTACCGGGATAAATTACTATTTACTCATCAAGTTATTATTCGATAAAAATGACTATACGAGAGGTTTACCCGCCCGTACAAAGCTAGGTTTGACTACCTGAACCAGCATTTCACGATTGCGGATTTGTACAATTGCCTGTTCACCAATCCCTTGCGGCACACGGGCAAGGGCAATGCTGAATCCTAATGTTGGGGAGAACGTACCACTGGTAATAATGCCAGAGTGTAAAACCTCCATCTCATCAGTAAAACTGACCGTTAAGCCACCGCGTAACACACCTTTTTCTCTCATCACCAAACCAACCAATTGCTCAGTGCCCTTTTCACGCTGTTTTTCTAGCGCTTCACGGCCGATAAACTGGCGATCTTCGGGTTTCCAAGCGATTGTCCAGCCCATGTTAGCCGCAAGAGGAGAAATGGTTTCATCCATTTCCTGTCCATAGAGGTTCATACCGGCTTCAAGTCGCAACGTATCACGCGCACCTAATCCCGCGGGCTTAACGCCGACACTCAGTAATTTTTGCCAGAAATCCGCTGCTTGCGCTTTTGGTAATGCCACTTCATAACCCGCCTCACCGGTATAACCCGTTGTTGCGATAAACAGATCCCCCGCCTGGACACCAAAGAAAGGTTTCATTCCAGCAATAGTCTGTTGCTGTTCATCATTCAATAGAGACTGTACTTTTGCCTGAGCTTCAGGCCCCTGAACCGCAATTAATGCCAGATCATCACGAACCTGAATATCAACCGGGTAACTGGCTACATGTTCATTAATCCAAGCCAGATCTTTCTCACGAGTCGCAGAATTGACCACCAACCGATAAAAATCATTGCTAAGGTAATAAACAATCAGGTCATCAATTACACCACCAGAAGCATTAAGCATCCCGGTGTATAAGGCTTTACCCTTTTCTGTCAGTTTAGCAATGTCATTTGCCAACAAATAACGCAGGAAATCACGGCAACCAGTACCATGCAGATCCACAATCGTCATGTGGGAAACATCAAACATACCGGCATGAGTGCGGACAATATGATGTTCATCCATTTGTGAACCATAATGCAAAGGCATCATCCAGCCATGAAAATCTACCATACGTGCACCACAAGCCAGATGCTGGTCATACAATGGAGTTTGTTTTGCCATTATTTCCCTCTTTTCATTTCCTACATGAAAACATACCGCGTATTAACCGACAGATACTGTGAATCATGAACAAAAAGCGGCTAAAAAACGCGACGCAAACGATATCTTAGAATGAAAGTTATCACTGAAAACCCAAATGAACCATAAGTAAAAATAGGGTTCAATCCAGTGACCATTAAAAAACAGGTTATAAGTATGCAGAATTTTCAACTATTAAAATGAGTCATAATACTCAAAATTAACAATTAACTTTAGAAAACACTCATTTTCTGTTACAAATCAACTGAAATATGAATAAAACCACCTATTCATATTTCAGCAAGATATGAGAAAAAGTTATCGATAAGCAGAGGCTAAATTAGATTTTTTCAGCCGAATAGGATTTAGAAGAGAGCCAGTCCGGTAAGTCATTCAATCCCATTGCCTGACGAAGTAATTTAGGTTTAATTCCCGGTAAATTATCTGCCAGAGACAACCCGACATCCCGCAAAAGTTTTTTCGCCGGATTATTGCCATCAAATAATTGACGAAAACCTTGCATCCCGGCCAGCATCACAGCAGCACCATGTTTACGTCGGCGCTCATAGCGACGTAAATAAAAGTGCTGACCAATATCTTTTCCCTGACCATGCAAACGACGCAATTCGCCTATCAGCTCAGCGACATCCATGAAGCCCAAATTCACTCCCTGGCCTGCCAATGGGTGAATAGTATGGGCAGCATCTCCCAACAAGGCCAGACGATGAGCCGCAAAATTACGGGCATAGCGACCGGTCAGTGGAATCGCCAGACGCTCACTCATCAGTTCACATTGACCAAGGCGCAGATCAAAATCTACCGCCAATTGCTGGTTGAAACGCCTATGATCAAGCTGTTTGTGTTGTTCTGCGACTTCACCCGGTAGTGACCAGACGATAGAACACAAATGGGGATCGGCAAGGGGTAAAAACGCCAAAATACCATCACCATAAAAGACCTGACGGGCAACCCGGCCGTGCAGCTCTTCGGTGCGAATAGTGGCTACCAACGCATGATGTTCATAATCCCAGAATGTGAGAGGGATATCAGCATGTTGACGCAACCATGAGTGAGCGCCATCAGCGCCAACAACTAAACGAGCCGTTAACATGCGACCATCGGATAAAGTCATAAAAGCTTCATTTTCACCCCAGGCAATCTGTTGCAAAGCCGCCGGTGCCAAAATGGTCACTTCAGATAAGCTGTCTGCTTTTTTCCATAATGCTTCACGGATAACTCGGTTTTCAATGATATGACCAAGATATTCCAGCCCATATTCAGCCGCGCTGAACCGTATACGGCCAAAGCTATCCCGCTCCCAAACCTCTATTTCTTGATAAGGACTAGTACGCATATCCAGAATTTGTTGCCACACACCAAGATGCTGTAACAGGCGCTCACTGGCCGCATTAATCGCAGAAACCCGCAAAGCATACTCTTCTCCAGCAATAACGGGTTGAGTAGGCGGATAGCTCTCCACCACAGCCACCCGCAAACCACTGCCTTGTAAGCCACAAGCAAGCGCCAAACCAACCATACCGCCACCAGCGATAACCACATCAAATGATTGCATAATATAACGTCCTCTTATTTTGTCTGCTTTATCTGCGGTTATCTTTGGGCAACCCAACCCAGAGTCTGACGGGCCAACATATCCCGCACAGGAGAGAATTTTTCCATTATCATCAAGCCCAAGTTACGCCCGATTTGTAATGGGAAATAACGATTGGCAAATATCCGTATCAATCCATCAGTAATATCGATGGTATTTTCCCGATCTAAAATCCGTTGCCGCTGATAGTTGGCCAAAACCGGGTAAGTACCAATATCCTGACCAGCAGCAAAAGCCTCAGAAACAATCTGCGCCAGTGTCATAACATCTCGCATTCCAAGATTAAAACCCTGACCGGCAATTGGATGTAATGTTTGCGCGGCATTTCCCACCAGCGCCAATCGGTGACTAATTTGTTGATTTGCAGTAGATAGTGTCAATGGATAGCTGTGACGCTGGCCGGTTTCCAATATTTTCCCCAATCTCCAGCCAAATGCCCGCTGTAACTGCCTAATAAATTGCTCATTACTCCAACCCGCGATCTCCTTTCTCCGCGCCAACTGATGGCACCATACCAGCGAGCTCCGCCCCCCAGACATTGGTAGCAAAGCAAGTGGACCATATTCCGTGAAACGCTCAAATGCACTGCCTCGCGGATGTTCTGAAGTCAGTACATTTGTAATCACGGCAACCTGTTCATAAGCGTGCCGTTGCCACTGAATATTACAGGCGTGACCAATGGCAGAATGGCTGCCATCAGCCGCTACCAGCAATTCACCTTGCAGTCGTTCGCCGCTGTCCAGAGTAACAGTTACCGATGATAGGGTTCTTTCAACAGCCATAACCCTGGATGGACAATACAGCGTTACACCAGGCGCATTTTTCAGTAATCCGAACAAACCCTGCCCTGCATCATACAATTCGACAACATGACCTAGAGCGGAAATGTTATATTCTTTTGCACAAAGGTTCACAAATCCTGCATGACCACGATCACTAACATGAACGTGAGTTATCGGTATCACATAATCTTCCAGAGCAGACCAAACGCCAATCTGTTGTAAACGCTGACAAGTACCGTAAGCCAGCGCTATCGCTCTGGCATCAAAACCGGGATGTTTCTGCGCAAGCTCTGCCGCTTCAATCAGGGACACATGAATCTGCCCCTTACTCAGGGAAGATATCGCCAGCGCAAGTGTCGCGCCGGTCATGCCTCCACCAACGATAATCACGTTCATTCTTAACTTAACCCTGTTTTGCTTTCACCATCAGAGCTTCAATCTCATCAGCTTCTTTAACGACACTGGCTGTCAGGTTTTCATTACCCGTTTCAGTGATCAAAATGTCATCTTCAATACGGATACCGATACCCCGATATTCCAACGGCACATCTGCATCCAGCGCAATATAAATCCCCGGTTCAACCGTCAATACCATTCCCGGTTGCAGAATACGATCGCGTTCTACACCATAATCACCGACATCGTGTACATCCAATCCTAACCAGTGACCGAGGCCATGCATAAAGAACTGACGATAAGCTTTAGTTTCGATTAAATGTTCAATTTCGCCGTGCATAATGCCCAGTTTCACCAACTCTTCCACCATAATCCGCACGACATGTTCTGTAACTTTGTTGATGCTGGTACCTGGCTTATACAATTCCAATGAAACATTTAATGTTTTCAGTACTATATTGTAAATTTCACGCTGAGCACGAGTAAACTTGCCATTGACAGGGAAAGTCCGGGTGATATCTCCGGCATACCCCAGATATTCACAACCTGCGTCAACCAACACCAAGTCACCCTCTTTCATCCTGCTTTCATTCTCGGTGTAGTGCAGAATACAGCTATTTTCACCGCTCCCTACAATCGTGTTGTAAGCAGGATGACGAGCCCCTTGATGAGTAAATTCGTGATGAATTTCAGCTTCCAGTTGATATTCAAACATTCCTGGGCGGCAAATTTTCATCGCTCGCATATGGGCCTGAGCACTGATTCTACCCGCCCGGCGCATAGCCTCAATTTCTGCCTTAGATTTGAATAACCGCATTTCATGTACCCAAGGGCGCCAATCAATTATCGATAAAGGCGCTGAAAGATTACGGCGACCGCCTTTTCTTAATATATCCAACGCATGGAAGACAATTTCATCTGCGTAGGCAAATTCACCTTGCGCGTGATAAACCACATCCAAACCATTCAGCAATAGGTAAAGCTCTTCTTTAATATCATCAAAAGGCAAAGCACGATCAATACCCAGTTTTTCCGGTGCCGCTTCTTGCCCAAGACGACGACCAAACCAAATTTCCGCAGCCAAGTCACTCGCTCGATTAAAAAGAACACTATGATTATGCGTATCATCACTCTTAATTAATATCAGCACCGCTTCCGGTTCATTAAACCCCGTCAAATAAAGGAAATCGCTATGCTGACGATAGGGATATTCATTATCTGAATTTCGTGGCGCAGGCGGGGCAGAAAAAATAATCGCTGCGCTGGCCGGAGCCATTTTTGCCAGTAAAGCCTGACGGCGGGATAAATATTCTTGTTTGATCATACCCTCTCCTGCGACTTAGTTAATTATACCCGTTATCTTTCAAGTTGCCTTTTTGTTGGCGGCACTCGCTCACCCCGGTCACATCGTTACCTATGCTCCCAGGGATTCACTCCCTTGCCGCCGCGATCCATCTTGAAATCCATAGGGTATTTTTTGCGCTCAATAAACACCAATTAATGCAATGTTGGTTTATCATTTTTTGCGATTAAAACGGTTCTAGGTTCAGTAAAAACGATATAGCAAAGCTGCGCAGCCACCCGCACATATTCAAGGACCTCTTCCAGTGCCTGAGCCAACTCTTCTTGATCATCACCTTCTTCATAACCAAGCAGACCGATATTGCGCAAATCACCAATAATCTCATTGATCTCTTTTTTATCCGCGAACTTCGGTTGAGCAACACCTAATCCCAGCAAAAAATGGTTAACCCATCCAGCTAATGCATCTGCTCGTTCATATACATTTACATTATCTTCCTCATCTGGCAGCAATAAACCAAATGCAAAATTACTGTCATCCAATGATTCGAATGTGATTTCACGTAATTCACGCAATTGTTGAGCTAATGGATGGGAAAACGCTAGCCCATCATTAGCTAAGTCATGAACTAAGATCTGCCAACTACTGTCGCGATTACCGCCGCACAGCAGACCGCTAATCAACCCATGCATCTCCGCTGCCGTCAGTGCCACTGACTGTTGATGCAATATTTCGTCAAAAGATTGATAATCTGGTAATGAATTCTGTATAGACATGTGTATTGGTCATCGTTGACGGTGTAAGTTCATGCTATGCTACCACCAAGGGGAGTCGCTATACCAGACAACAACCTTCGCTAATCGTGAGTTGTCTGTAGGTATGGCGTTATAATGATTGGCGCCGGTTTCAATTCTATAATTCAGAATTAAAACCAAGGCGCAGCAATAAGTCAGGAAGGGGTCATGTCTGCACAACCGGTAGATATCCAGATTTTTGGGCGGTCACTACGTGTCAATTGTCCATCAGAGCAAAAAGAAGCATTGCTGGCTGCGGCTGTGGAACTTGAGCAACGTTTAGATGATTTAAAAGAGCGCACCAGAGTAACCAATACTGAACAACTGATTTTTATTGTGGCACTGAATATCTGTCACGAATTGGCGCAAGAAAAAGTGAAAACCCGTGATTATGCCTATAATATGGAACAGAAAATAAAGATGCTTCAGCAGACTATAGAACAAGCATTAGTGGAACAAGGTCGCATCACTGAGAGCACAATTGCACCAAATAAATGAATTCTATTGATAAATCATGCATTAGTGAGTGAATCATTCGAGAATTAGTTGCTTTCTGTATTTAGTTTCATACAATAGGGTCCATAAAGTTGCTTAATAAGCGCTGAATAAATTTCTCTGAGATGTTCGTGAACGGGGAAAGTCCCCTGAGCCGATATTTCATACATTATAGAATGTGGTGCTCCGTAGTCTGGTGTGCATGCTCGGTTCGGCCGAGAAGCCTTAAAGCTGCGACACTATGTTCACCTTGAACCAAGGGTTCAAGGGTTACTACCTGTAACGACATCTTGGAGAATCTCAACTTTAATCGCTGCTGCTATCCACTGGCAGGTTCTATGCAATCAGAGCCCCTATTACCACTCAGACAAAGCATTAGAAAGAAAATACGCCGACAACGCCGTGAACTCACTCCTGAACAACAATCTCTTTTTGCAAGACGGGCTGCTGAGCGAGCAATCAACCACCCCAAAATTCACCAAGCCAGCAAAATCGCACTATTCCTTTCGTTTGATGGTGAACTTGATACCCGTCCACTGATTAACCAACTCTGGCAACAAAATAAACAGATCTATCTGCCGGTATTGCATCCTTTCCGTCATCACCATCTGCTATTTTTAAACTATCAACCCGATACCCCACTCATCAGAAATCGCTTCAATATAGAAGAACCACCGCTGAATGTTGAGCAGGTTTTACCATTATCAGAACTGGATATCATGATGATCCCGCTGGTTGCTTTTGACCGCACAGGGCAACGGCTTGGCATGGGTGGCGGCTTTTACGATCGTACATTGAGGCAATGGCGACAAAAAAATTTCTATCCGATAGGTCTGGCGCATAACTGTCAGTTAGTCGATACACTGCCCATAGCCGAATGGGATATCCCATTACCCGAAATCATCACACCTGAAAAAATCTGGCAATGGCAGTAAAAAATGGGCGCCTTACACAAAGCACCCATTTTTGATATATCAAAACAATCAGTAAAGCAGGCGAGAACGGATAGTACCCGGCAATGCTTTCAGTTTCTGAAATACCATTTCAGCTTGAGCAGGATTTTCAGTCACAATATCAATAACCACATAACCCATATCCCCACTGGTACGCAGATACTGAGCGGCAATATTGATATCCTGTTCAGCAAACACTTGGTTAATACTGTTCAATATACCGGGCCGATTTTCATGAATATGTAGAAACCGGTTGGTATCATCAGCATGAACAGGAAGAGACACTTCCGGGAAGTTTACTGCTGATAAGGTAGAACCATTATCAGAGTATTTCGCTAACTTTCCTGCGACTTCATAACCAATGTTTTCCTGCGCTTCTTGGGTAGAACCACCAATATGTGGGGTCAGCAACACGTTATCAAATTTACGTAACGGTGACTCAAATGGATCATTATTGGTTGCCGGTTCAACAGGGAACACATCCACAGCCGCCCCTGACAGATGTTCACTTTCCAATGCATCACATAATGCCGGGATATCCACCACCGTCCCGCGTGAAGCATTAATCAGGATAGAACCCGGTTTCATCAGGGTCAGTTCAGTTGCACCAATTATATTTTTAGTTGATGGCGTTTCTGGTACATGCAAACTAACCACATCACTCATATTGAGTAATTCTGACAAATGACGTACCTGATGAGCGTTACCTAACGGCAATTTGTTTTCAATATCGTAAAAGTAGACATCCATACCAATATTTTCAGCCAGAATACCAAGCTGAGTGCCAATATGACCGTAACCGATAATGCCCAGTTTTTTACCACGAACTTCATAGCAGCCTTTAGCCTGCTTATCCCACACTCCACGATGAGCTTTCGCATTCGCCAAAGGGATACGACGCAGCAATAACAACAACTCACCAAGGACCATTTCAGCAACAGAACGGGTATTAGAAAATGGCGCATTAAAGACAGGGATACCACGTTTTGCAGCCGCTTTCAGATCAACCTGATTGGTACCAATACAAAAACAGCCTACCGCAACCAATTTTTCAGCTGCCTGAAAAATGTCTTCGGTCAGTTGTGTGCGGGAACGGATACCAACAAAATGGGTATCACGAATTGCCTCTTTTAACTCTTTGGAATCTAATGCTCCCTTATGATATTCGATATTGCTATAACCGGCTGTTCGTAGATTTTCTACCGTGCTCTGATGCACACCTTCTAATAGCAAAAATTTAATCTTATCTTTTTCCAGAGATACCTTAACCATTTATCCTGCCTATTGTTACGCTTCGTTACATTTAAGATTCATTCTCTCAACATAACAAAAAAACGAACACAGCAATATAAACGATTGCTATTCCCGTCACATAAGTCTTAATAAAGTAGTTATTATGTGGAATAAAATGATCTGAAAAAGAACAAAATTAGGATTTAGATTAAATAACAATCAGAGATATGAAATATATCACTAAATTCTCCACCTATTTTAAAAGTGAAAAAATTTTTAAGGGCGAAAAATTCCGCCCCTGTAAATAATATTATTGAGTAATGGTTTCCACTCCATCAAGTGTTCCCATCAATACAATATCCGCACCACGGTTAGCAAATAGGCCCACAGTCACCACACCTGAGATACGATTAATTTTATTCTCTAACTCAACAGGATCGAGTATGGCTAGATTATGCACATCAAGAATCACATTGCCGTTATCAGTCACGACATTCTGACGATATTTTGGTACTCCCCCCAATTTAACCAACTCACGAGCAACATAAGCCCGAGCCATTGGAATCACTTCAACCGGCAGAGGGAATTTACCCAATACATCAACTTTTTTAGAGGCATCAACAATACAAACGAATTTTTTTGCTATTGCAGCAATGATTTTTTCACGCGTCAATGCAGCACCACCGCCTTTAATCATCTGCATATTGCCATTGATTTCATCCGCACCATCAACGTAGATATCAAGGGAATCCACTTCATTACAATCGAATACAGGAATTCCCAAACTTTTTAACTTCTCAGTAGAAGCCTCAGAGCTGGATACTGCCCCTTCAATCTGATCTTTAATGGAACCAAGGGCATCAATAAAGTGTGAAGCCGTTGAACCTGTCCCCACACCCACAACCGTTCCTGGTGTAACAAATTCGAGTGCTGCCCAACCTACTGCTTTTTTTAGTTCGTCCTGAGTCATATCAATTCATTGCCTATATCAGTTACAAGGAAAGCCTGTCGACTAGTATATACCCGTTATCTTTCAAGTTGCCTCTTTGTTAGCTGCACTCACTCACCCCGGTCACATCGTTATCTATGCTCCCGGGGATTCGTTCCCTTGCCGTCGCGATGCATCTTGAAATCCATAGGGTATAAACCTTGATAGCAACAAAGAAACCGCAATTAAGTTGAGTGAAATGAATCATGAAAAATTAAGAGTGAATGATGTGAAAAACCCGCCATACTAGCGGGCTACAAAAAGAGTGATGTCTATGCAGCCTCTTTGTTACGACGACGACCTTGCTTTTCTTGGCTTGGTGCCTGTGCATGATCTTCCAAAGCCGGACCTACTTTCATGAGAAAATCTAAGGTCTCTCCCGCTTTTTTATAAGTTTGAATGGTATCGAACATCGGTTCTTTTTGTGTTCTCATAACAACACCTCTAAAACGACTTCACATTACTGAACTGATTTAGTCATACAGGACAAAAAATTCCCGACAAAATCTCTCTGTTATGGCCATAGCAACAAATTTAGTAAGATTTCACCTTCAACAAATCCATAGGGTATAAATGCCAAATGTCAAAGAACTAACTCCTTAGACCGACTCTTCAACTTTGCCGTTAATGTCTTAATATCACATGACATTACATATCCACAACGTTCTAGCTCAAAACCAAACGAACGATAGTAAGCTATTTTATCCTTAACGGGTTCATGAATCCTGACGTCTTCACCATCAACCACATTCATGAAAATCAATGCTGCATACAGAGTATACAAAAGCATCTTTCTATGCAACGGATGATTTTCTGTATCCTTCACAAAATTTTCCAATACATGGATGTTAAAACTCTTATCGTGCAAATCATATGTAGATAAAGCGACTCCAGCCGGAGCAGATTCAATTTGGAGATTTTCCCTTGATATGACAAATTTTATACATAAGCTGAAGCAATCATGTCGATTACCGACCTCTGTAATATAATATTCCCAGTTAAGTTCACCATACGCTTTCGTTAGCGTGTTTGCATCGCTGTCAGAGATAGGACCAACCGCCAAATCTATTCCTCTCTGATCCATGTATAACTGCAAAGTATTATATGTTAATTGTGCAACATGTTTCAGTGACAGCATAAAAAGCAACCTTACTTACATTGTTATTAAATAGCCAAAAATAACGATTTTTTAACAATTTTATTGAAAGACTACACTTAAGTGAAACATGCAAACAATCTTTATCCCGATCAAAAATTCATCATTAAGCTATCAAAAACAGCTTCACCCAGTGATTTCTCCTGAGCATATCGCCTATTCAACCACGTCAACAAACTCAACCTTCAAAAATGGAACCCTCTTCCCAAAGGCGACCAGCCAACAAAAATTTATCCAAATTGGGTATAACATGCGTAATTTCTGAAAGGTAGGATTTTACGGCCCACCAGACAAATTGCCTCATACATCAGAAAAATATGGCATAGTGATATTCAGAAAAATAAATGGAGAATCTTTCTATAATGAAACGCCCTGACTACCGAACACTACAAGCTCTGGATGCGGTGATCCGAGAACGCGGCTTCGAGCGTGCTGCCCAGAAACTCTGTATCACTCAATCCGCGGTTTCTCAACGTATCAAACAGTTGGAAAATCTGTTTGGTCAGCCTCTATTAGTACGCACAGTTCCTCCGCGCCCCACCGAACAAGGCCAAAAACTACTGGCACTATTACATCAGGTAGAGTTGTTGGAAGAACAATGGCTAGGCGATGAACAGGGGACCGATACTCCATTGCTGCTTTCATTAGCAGTCAACGCTGACAGCTTAGCAACCTGGCTATTACCGGCTCTACACCCGGTACTCGCTGATTTACCTATCCGACTCAATATTCAAGTTGAAGATGAAACTCGGACTCAAGAACAGCTAAGAAGAGGTGAAGTCGTTGGCGCAGTCAGTATTCAACCACAACCTTTACCCAGTTGTCTGATTGATAAACTAGGCGCACTGGATTATCTGTTTGTCGCCTCACCAAAATTTGCTACCCGCTATTTCCCAAATGGGGTTACCCGTTCGGCGTTACTAAAAGCCCCAGCGGTTGCATTCGACCATCTGGATGATATGCATCAGGTATTTTTACAACAGAACTTCGAGTTGTCACCGGGCAGCGTTCCATGTCATATCGTCAACTCATCTGAAGCCTTTGTACAACTGGCAAAACAGGGTTCCACTTGTTGTATGATCCCACATTTACAGATTGATCAAGAATTGAAAAATGGTGAACTGATCGACCTGACACCAGGTTTATGTCAGCGCCGGATGCTCTATTGGCATCGTTTTGCACCGGAAAGCAGGACCATGAAAAAAGTGACTGACGCCCTGTTGAAACTTGGGCGTCAGATGTTAAGACAAGATGACATTAATTAAGGTTTTAGCTCAAAAACCACATCAACCTGATCACTGAAGTTGATGCTATCCTGCTGGTAAGTTTCACCCACTCCAGCAGCAGCACCTCCCGACATCATCACATCAGTATTGCGATACTTCATGTGATCAATCACCTCTGGTGCTCGGTAATTGATACTGTATATCGAACCCACTTTGCTACTAAAGCCTTTCGCCAGTGCATCAGCTTGTTCAATCGCATTCTCAATCGCTTTCTGGCGGGCTTCATCACGATATTTTTGCGGATTGTCCACACCAAACTGAACAGATACGATTTCGTTCAAACCCGCTTTTAATGCGCCATCTAGCAGATCATTAAGTTGATCTAACTTACGAACCTTCACCTCCACTGAACGGATCGCACGATAGCCTTTCAGCACCGATTTGCCGGATACATTATCGTACTCATAATCAGGCTGAGTACGCAAATTCGCTGCATCAATATCTTTCTTTTCAATACCGTGATTTTTCAGAAAATCAAAATATTTAGCAACCAGCTCATCAACCTGCTTTTTAGCCCCAGAAGCATCTTTAGCAGAAATATTGACGTTAATCATCAATGTTGCTATATCCGGTTCTGCTTTCACTACCGCATTACCTGAAGTAATAACATGAGGGACTCCGGGTAAATCAGCTGCCTGTGCAGCAAGTGGCACCCCGGCACTTAACATGGCGGCCAACCCTAATGATTTCAATTTCACACAACCTCCGAAGAAAACCTGTTACAGAAAATGTTCATCCCACGGAAAAACCGAAATATACATGGGATGAATGAAACACTAACACAGAGACTGTATGCAAAGAAGTGTTCAGCTTAATCAGAAATTAGCAATCCCTGCTTAGCAAGTTGCCATGCGATATACCACATTATGATACAAATAAACCCATTAATAATCCGTTGAGAAAGCGGCTTACTTAGCACAGGGGAAAACCATGCAGCTAGTAATGACAGAGAAAAAAACCAACTAACAGAAGCAGTTGCCGCCCCAAAAGTAAACCAAGGTCTGAGTTCTGAAGATAACTGACCACCAATACTACCCAGAACAACAATGGTATCTAAATAAACATGCGGATTTAACCAAGTGACCGCAAAGATGATCGCAATTACCCGCCAACGGTTTTTTACTGAATTATTTACCTGCGCCAGTTCAACATTGGCAAACAAAACCACACGTAAGGCCCCCCATCCATACCAGAATAAAAAAGCAACACCTCCCCAGGTGACAAATTGCAAGAGTAAAGTTGACTGACTAAGTAATGCACTACCACCAAATACACCGACACCAATCAAAAAACCATCACTGATCGCGCACAAAGTTGCACTCATTAGATGAAATTGTCTCCTGCTGCCTTGCTGCATAACAAAGGCATTTTGTGGACCAAGAGGCAAAATCATTGCGGCGCTAAGAAAAAAACCCTGCACAAATGTCGATAACATAAAAAAATTCCTCAATAATTATTCACTTTGCTATTTCAAAGTTCAGAATATTAAGAAGAATAGCTCATTAGAGGAAATAAATGCTTCTAATCGATCATAAGAAATTTTAATAACCAACCAAAAAGCAGATTTTTACAGGAAAATTATTTGATTAATTCAAAGAAAATCAAGCTAATACACACTAAAAGTATTAATGAATCTATCAATTCTATGAAAAATAAGAGGAAGGGACTATTTTGAAAAAAATTATGGGTTTCATGCTACTCGTCATCATTATTATTGCTGCTCTTACTGTCAGAAACTACTATTTGCTTCGAAATGATGTTGAAGAGACATTAAACCACCATGAAATAATTGAATACTATATTGGTACAGCCAATATTACAGATGTAGAGCTCAGTAATTATCAGCCTTTCTTATGTAAAAAAGGCTGTGAACGTTTCATTCTTAAAATACAGGGTGAAAAAGGTGATGGGATAGTCACTGCTGATATTAATTTCCATACTTCAGATGTTTCATCCGCTGTCCTTTGCTTATCAGATAACAAGAAAATAGCACTGACAGAAGATATTAACGATGATTTTATTAAAAACAACTTTAATACCTTATGTCAATAAAATAAACCTGGGGAATAGAGCGCCGCGCTATTGATAGCGCGGCGCTGATGTACTGGTAAAAATTTACGGTCTATTCACATAATCAGAAGGTTATTATCCAATCCCTCTGATTAATCACTCATTTTATTCCGCGCCATAGCTTGATTCTGATGCAAATAAACATCCATTTGTGGATAAGGAATACTGATATTGTGTTTATCCAATGTGCGTTTAAAGTTCTCCATCAAATCCCAATAAACCTCCCAAGCATCACCATTGGTGGTCCATACACGCACAATAAAATTCAGTGAAGAAGGTGCCATTTCATGCAAACGAATCGTCACGCCTTTATCATGCTGAATACGATTGTCTGCGGCAATAACATCACCTAATACTTTTTTAACTTCGTCAATATCCGCATTATACGCAACACCGACCATGATCTGGGTTCGACGATTCGGTTCACGGCTGGTATTAATAACATTATCTGCAATAATTTTCCCATTCGGGATCACGATAATTCTGTCATCTGCTGTACGCAATGTAGTAGAAAAAATCTGCACCTGAACAACGGTGCCTTCAACCGCGCCGAGAATAACATATTCACCCGCACGGATTGGACGAAAAGCCACCAGCAATACCCCTGCGGCAAAGTTGGACAAAGAACCTTGTAAAGCTAAACCAACAGCTAAACCAGCAGCACCGATAACCGCAATGACGGAAGCCGTCTGAACACCTAATTTGCCCAAAACTGCAATAATAGTGAACGCAATAATCAAATAACGAACAACAGCAGCCAGGAAATCCGATACCGTTACATCAATGCCACGCAATGACATAACTCTTTTCACGCCCTTACTAATGAGTTTCGCCGCCATTAATCCCAGAACAAGAATGAGAATAGCAGCAACAGTATTGACCAGATATTGAATGATTAAATCCTGATGATTAATGAGCCAGCTTGTCGCTTCATTAATGCCACCAGACAGATTGATATCTTCCATTAAAACCACCTTGATTCTTTAGCTACTTAACTATCATTGAGTAAAATTACTTGATGATTATCCTTCATAGCGACCATTAACAGTAAGAAAAAAGCCTATCGTGCCAGAGAATTATTTCTGTCTATATACAGCTTCTTACCAATCGTACTTTTGCAAAATAAAATCCCGATAATCGGCCAACATATCAATAAAATCCTTGGTACCGCAAAAAGCCAGGCTCTCATTATCATAATAACTCATGCCCTCCTCCATCGAATCAGTTTCAAACTCAAGCTGATTGGCACGAACCATAACTTCTTCGTCATCCATTAACAGCGTATATTCATGACCTACAAGTTGCCATTGACGTTCACTACCTTTAATTTCGGCCAACGCTGAAGCAATCTTATCTATCACCGCCAAATCACCTTTAACTTCTTCATTCAGCCACTGACCAATAGCTTCGTGATCCATTGAGAACCGGCTAGTCACCAGTCCAGTGACATCTAGCAAAAATTCGTATTCCATCATTACCTCCGGTGCGTTCTTTCCATTTTAATACTTCCTAGCAATTCCGCCCCAGAATCAGCCCACAAACGGCCAAGAAGTGGGAGGAGAGTTCAGCCTCAGTGCAAATATAAACAAATACACTATAATTAATAATATCTCAGAGAAACAAAAACAGCAAAATCGAACACACATCCACTAATTGATGAGATATATTCAAGGATCTTGCAATAGAACAATTTATTTTCTATTTCGTCAGCAAAAAAAGACACCTTTCAGGAGCCATTATGATACGCCATATTCTTTTGTTAAAATTCACATCCGAGATAAAATAACAACAAAGGTTTTACACATGCTGTCACCATGACATTTGATGATCATAAAGCTATTTCAAACTATTTGTCTCACCCAGCGCATGACAAATTAAAAGATCTCCTTATAGATTCTGTCGGCGACATCATCGTCTTTGATTATGAAGTGTAATTTTCATTTATGGGAAATAACCATCTGCCAATCAATATTCAACATAATGAATATTGCCGGCGTATCTAAGAATAATTAAATTCGCCGATTATCGGTAGAAATATGTTTATATGGATTATAATGTAAAATTTAAATATTTAATCAATAATTAAATACTATATAAAAAGCTTTTAACCTTGCTTATTTACTGATAACTTACTGTAAAATCATTATCATTTATAAAAGATAATGAGATAATGAGATAATGAGATAATGAGATAATAAAATGGCTGGCTTTACCTCCCATTTTAGGTCGCTAACAAACCTATTTAAAAAAGGAGAGGTGTTTTCTCATCATTTAAAACAAGTCGAAAAATTATAATGATTTGGCGAATTAAAACAGTGTAAAACCAATTTATTCAATAGCTCTTAATGCGGCTAAACGTTTTTAAATTTTTTCCACTAATTCTCTTAATGCGGCTAATATTATTATTTTATCACTTATCAATTAATTTAAAACCTATTCTTCCTGATATTTTCTCTTTTAATATCAGTTATAGAATCGAACTTTCTAGCCGCTTTAAAAAACCTTTAATCACTGTTTTTTACCTTTAATGATTAAAGTTTTTATTTGTTTTCTTCATGATACGCTTACCTTTTTTCCAGTTTTTAAAACCACACTAACGGGCAAAAAACGAATTTTCTTAACTAACACTTGTTTTATCATCACCTAAAATGGGAGGTTTTTTACCTCCCATTCATTGGTATCGGAATTACACCGCAGTTTGGAAAATCACATCATCCGCTTTTTCAGTGTATTGGTTCAGTTGATCAAAATTGAGATAACGGTAAGTATCTTCCGCAGTCTCATCAACTTTATCCATAAATTGCTGGTACTCTTCCGGTGTAGGTAGGCGTCCCAACAAAGAAGCCACAGCCGCCAGTTCAGCCGATGCCAGGTAAACATTCGCCCCCGTCCCCAGACGATTCGGGAAGTTACGAGTCGAAGTGGAGACCACGGTTACACCGTCAGCAACGCGTGCTTGGTTACCCATACACAAGGAACAGCCAGGAATTTCAACCCGCGCCCCACTCTTACCAAAGATGCTGTAATAACCTTCCTCCGTGAGTTGAGCTGCATCCATTTTCGTTGGTGGAGCAACCCACAAACGAGTGGGTAATTGACCTTTATGTTGATCCAATAATTTACCGGCTGCACGGAAATGACCAATGTTAGTCATACAAGAACCGATAAAAACCTCATCGATTTTACTGTTAGCCACATCAGACAGTAAACGGGCATCATCTGGATCATTCGGTGCGCATAGAATAGGCTCTTTAATTTCAGCCAGATCGATTTCGATAACCGCGGCATATTCTGCATCAGCATCAGCTTCCAACAATTGAGGATCTTTCAGCCAATTCTCCATGCCCGTTACACGACGTTCTAAAGTACGGCGATCACCATAACCTTCAGCAATCATCCATTTCAGCAATACAATATTGGATTGCAGATATTCAATAATCGGTGCTTTATCCAATTTAATGGTACAGCCCGCCGCAGAGCGCTCCGCAGACGCATCCGCCAATTCAAATGCCTGCTCGACTTTCAGATCTGGCAAACCTTCAATTTCGAGGATACGGCCAGAGAAGATGTTTTTCTTACCTTTCTTTTCAACCGTCAGAAGCCCTTGCTGAATCGCATAGTAAGGAATCGCATGAACCAAATCACGCAAAGTAATACCAGGCTGCATCTGCCCTTTAAAACGAACCAGCACAGATTCTGGCATATCCAAAGGCATCACCCCCGTCGCAGCAGCAAACGCTACCAGACCAGAACCAGCCGGGAAGGAAATACCAATCGGGAAACGCGTATGAGAATCACCGCCCGTACCAACGGTATCAGGCAACAGCATACGGTTCAGCCATGAGTGAATAATGCCATCACCCGGACGCAGAGAAACCCCGCCACGATTCATGATGAAATCAGGTAAGGTATGGTGAGTCGTGACGTCAACTGGCTTAGGATAAGCAGCCGTATGGCAGAATGACTGCATTACCAAATCCGCAGAGAAACCCAAACACGCCAGATCTTTCAGTTCGTCACGGGTCATGGGACCAGTTGTATCCTGAGAACCAACAGAGGTCATTTTAGGTTCACAGTATTCACCAGGGCGAATACCCACCGTGCCACATGCCCGACCAACCATTTTCTGAGCCAGGGAGAAACCGCGACTACTTTCTTCAACCGCTTTCGCCTGACGGAAGACATCACTCGGTGGTAAACCAAGAGACTCACGCGCCTTACTGGTCAAACCACGGCCGATAATCAGTGGAATACGGCCCCCCGCACGCACTTCATCCAACAATACATCTGTTTTCAGTTCAAATTCAGCCAGTAACTCATTGGTTTCGTGGTGACGTACTTCCCCTTTATAGGGGTAGATATCAATTACCTCCCCCATATTTAATTTGTTCACGTCCAGCTCAATTGGCAGCGCACCGGCATCTTCCATCGTATTGAAGAAGATTGGCGCAATTTTACCGCCCAGAACAACACCACCACCACGTTTGTTTGGCACAAATGGAATATCATCGCCCATAAACCATAACACTGAATTAGTGGCCGATTTGCGGGAAGAACCTGTACCAACCACATCACCGACATAAGCCAGCGGATAGCCTTTCTTATTCAGCTCTTCAATCTGTTTGATTGGGCCAATAACACCAGCTTGATCCGGGACAATCCCTTCGCGAGCATTTTTCAACATTGCCAGAGCATGCAGAGGAATATCAGGGCGTGACCATGCATCCTGCGCAGGAGATAAGTCGTCAGTGTTTGTTTCACCCGTCACTTTAAATACTGTGACTGTAATTTTTTCTGCCAATTCAGGGCGTTCCAGATACCACTGCGCATCAGCCCAAGATTGCATAATTTGTTTGGCTTGTGGATTACCTGCTTTTGCTTTTTCTTCTACATCATAGAAGTTGTCAAACATCAACAAAGTATGAGAGAGCGCTTTAGCTGCAATTGGGGCCAGTTTTTCATTATCCAGAGCATCAATCAAAGGATGAATATTATAACCACCTTGCATCGTTCCAAGCAGTTCAACCGCCTTTTCTGGCGCGATTAGCGGTGAAATGGTTTCATCTTTCGCAATGGCGGCAAGAAAACCGGCTTTTACATAGGCCGCTTCATCAACGCCAGGGGGAATACGGTTAATCAGCAGATCTAACAGGAAATCTTCTTCACCTTTTGGTGGGCTCTTCAGTAACTCAACCAGCGCCGCCGCTTGTGTCGCGTCCAATGGTTTAGGGACAACACCTTGGGCTGCACGCTCGGTTACGTGCTTGCGGTATTCTTCTAGCACGACTTTCTCCTCGCTCTCATTGTCATTTTATCTACCCGGCTCTGCACCCGCCTTAGAACCTGCCTCACCAGACTATCGTCTTTGCGCAACAATATGTGTTTTCGCAACAAATAGCCCCTCCAGGGACAGGTTGTTAGTTATGGTTCCGGGTGCCAGGTCAGAGGATTGCCGACATAACTTAACAAGTGCAAATCAAGTTATGCCCAGCTTCGGGCGCTCAGCATACCAAAATTTGAATGCGATGTTAATTCGTTCACATAAAAGTAACATTAACTGATAGTAATATTCTGAATTAACAGCAGACAAAACTATTAAAACAGATTATTCCGCTGATTTTTGCCAGTAGCACCCACAAAAGCCATACTTTTTATACTGTACTTTTCCAAACAGGTCATACTAGATAAAAAAACGGCTTTCAATAAATGAAAGCCGCTTCGGTGAATTACATTAATCGATTTAAGAAATTACTTCTTTTTCTTTGCCTTCGCATTCGGCAAATCAGTAATACTGCCTTCAAAGACTTCAGCAGCCAGACCTACCGATTCATGCAATGTTGGGTGAGCATGGATGGTCAATGCGATATCTTCCGCATCACAACCCATTTCAATTGCCAGACCGATTTCACCCAACAATTCACCACCGTTAGTACCCACAATAGCACCACCGATAATACGATTACTTTCTTTATCGAAAATCAGTTTGGTCATACCATCAGCACAATCAGAAGCAATTGCGCGGCCAGAAGCTGCCCATGGGAAAGTAGCCGTTTCATAGCTAATGCCTTTCTCTTTCGCTTCTTTCTCAGTCAGGCCAACCCATGCAACTTCGGGTTCAGTGTAAGCAATGGATGGAATCACTTTTGGATCAAAGTAGTGTTTCTTACCAGAAATAACTTCCGCCGCAACGTGACCTTCATGAACACCTTTATGCGCCAACATAGGCTGACCAACGATGTCACCAATAGCAAAGATGTGCGGTACATTGGTGCGCATTTGCTTATCAACGTGGATAAAGCCGCGGTCGTCAACGTCAACACCCGCTTTACCTGCATCCAGCATTTTACCGTTAGGTACACGACCGATAGCAACCAGAACCGCGTCATAACGCTGTGGTTCTGTCGGTGCGTTTTTGCCTTCCATCGTGACGTAGATACCATCTTCTTTGGCTTCTACTACGGTAACTTTGGTTTCCAGCATCAGATTGAATTGTTTGCTGATACGTTTGGTAAAGACTTTCACCACATCTTTATCAGCCGCAGGAATAACCTGATCCAACATTTCAACAACATCAATCTGAGAACCCAGAGCGTGGTAAACGGTTCCCATTTCCAGACCGATAATACCACCGCCCATGACCAACAAGCGGCCAGGAACTGTTGTCAGCGCCAAAGCATCTGTAGAATCCCAAACGCGCAGGTCATCATGAGGAATAAATGGCAGTTGGATAGGACGGGAGCCCGCTGCAATAATGGCGTTATCAAAATTAATCGTTGTTGCGCCACCTTCACCTTCACCTTCACCTTCACCTTCACCTTCAACAACCAGCGTGTTCGCCCCTGTAAACTTACCAACACCATTAACCACTTTAACTTTACGGCCTTTAGCCATACCAGCCAAACCACCGGTTAGCTGATTAATAACTTTTTCTTTCCAAACACGGACTTTTTCGATGTCAGTTTTGGGTTCACCAAAAACGATGCCATGATCTGCCAACGCTTTAGCTTCCTCAATCACTTTTGCTACATGCAGCAATGCTTTGGAAGGGATACAACCAACGTTAAGACAAACACCACCTAAGGTAGAGTAACGTTCCACCAGAACGGTTTCCAAACCTAAATCCGCGCAACGAAAAGCAGCAGAATACCCTGCTGGACCTGCCCCAAGTACCACTACTTGGGCTTTAATTTCAGTACTCATCATGACCTCTTAATTGTTTGTCCGGCGGGTCAGGCGCCAAAAACGATATATTCCACCGGGACCTACACACCGCGAGCAGTTTACAGAATTGTTAATAACCTGAAAAGTGCGTTAACGTGACAGAACTCGCAACAAACTCACCAGATGTAAGCTGTCTCTCTGTCACCGCAATAACAATCAGGCCGGCACATGGCCGGCCTTTGAGATTACATCACCAGACGGCGGATATCGCTCATCGCATGATTAATAAATGTGATGAAACGCGCACCATCAGCACCATCGATCACACGGTGATCGAAAGAGAGTGACAGAGGTAGCATCAGGCGTGGAACAAACTCTTTACCATTCCATACCGGCTTCATTGATGAGCGGGATACGCCCAGGATAGCCACTTCTGGTGCATTAACGATTGGCGTAAATGCTGTGCCACCGATACCACCCAGGCTTGAAATAGTGAAGCATCCCCCCTGCATATCAGATGCAGTCAGTTTGCCTGCACGCGCTTTCTTAGATATCTCAGTCAGCTCGCGGGACAATTCGATGATGCCCTTCTTATTAACATCACGGAACACTGGAACCACCAGACCATTAGGTGTATCCACGGCCACACCAATGTTGATGTATTTTTTCAGCGTCAGTTTCTGACCATCTTCCGAGATAGAGCTGTTAAAGCGCGGCATCTCTTCCAGCGCTTTTGCTACCGCTTTCAGGATGAATACCAATGGCGTGATCTTCACACCAAGCTGTTTCTTCTCAGCTTCCTGATTCTGCTGCTTACGGAAGTTTTCAACTTCAGTAATATCCGTTTCGTCGAACTGTGTAACATGTGGGATCATCACCCAGTTACGGCTCAGGTTAGCGCCAGAGATTTTCTGAATACGACCCAGCTCAACTTCTTCAATTTCACCAAATTTACTGAAATCCACTTTCGGCCAAGGCAACATACCCGGCAGACCACCACCGGCTGATGCAGGAGCAGATTCTGCACGTTTAACCGCGTCTTTCACGTAAGCCTGAACATCTTCACGCAGAACACGGCCTTTACGCCCTGTACCTTTCACTTTAGCCAGGTTAACGCCGAATTCACGCGCCAGACGACGGATCACCGGCGTTGCATGAACATAAGCACTATTTTCAGCGAAATCATTTTTATCTTCTTCCGCGAAGCTTCTGCTAGCAATAACCGGTGCTGCCGCTTTCTCTGGTTCAGCCGCTGGCGCAGAGGCAGCCGGAGCAGCAGGCGCTGCACCCGCAACTTCAAAGACCATAATCATAGAATCGGTTTTCACTTTATCACCGACCTTGATTTGAATTTCTTTAACGATACCTGCGAATGGCGCGGGGACTTCCATAGAGGCTTTATCGCCTTCTACGGTGATCAGCGATTGTTCAGCTTCCACCGCATCGCCAACTTTCACCATCACTTCGGTAACTTCGACTTCATCACCGCCGATATCCGGTACATGAACATTCATAGCCGCAGAAGCTGCTGGTTCTGGCTCTGCCATACGCGAAGACAATGTTATCGCTGCTGGCTCTTCCGCTGGCGCAGCTGCTACAGCACCTTCCGCGGAATCAAAAATCATAATCAGTTTGTTGGTTTCAACTTTATCGCCAACCGCAATGATGATCTCTTTAACAACACCCGCCTGAGGGGATGGAACTTCCATAGAAGCCTTATCACCTTCCACGGTGATCAGCGATTGTTCAGCTTCCACTGTATCGCCAACTTTCACCATGATTTCGGTGACTTCAACTTCATCCGCACCGATATCCGGTACCTTAATTTCGATAGCCATTGATTCTTTACCTCTTATGCCAGACGCGGGTTAACTTTTTCTGGGTTAATGTTGTATTTTTTGATTGCTTCTTCCACAACACTCACATCGATTTCGCCGCGCTTAGCCAATTCACCCAAAGCAGCAACCACCACGTAAGAAGCATCAACTTCAAAATGATGACGCAGGTTTTCACGGCTATCGGAACGACCGAAACCGTCAGTACCCAATACGCGGAATTCGCTTGCAGGGATGAAGTTACGAATTTGTTCTGCGAACAGCTTCATATAGTCAGTAGAAGCCACTGCCGGTGCTTCATTCATGATCTGAGCAACATAAGGTACACGTGGCGTTTCTGTTGGATGCAACATGTTCCAACGTTCACAATCCTGACCATCACGAGCCAGCTCAGTGAATGAAGTCACGCTGTACACATCAGAACCCACACCATAATCGTTAGCCAGAATCTGCGCTGCTTCACGCACATGACGCAGAATAGAACCTGAACCTAATAGCTGAACTTTACCTTTGCTACCTTCCAAGCTTTCCAGCTTGTAGATACCTTTACGGATACCTTCTTCCGCGCCTTGTGGCATCGCCGGCATGTGGTAGTTTTCGTTCAACGTGGTGATATAGTAGTAAATATTCTCTTGTTTCTCACCATACATACGCTCCAAACCATCATGCATAATCACAGCAACTTCATAAGCAAATGCCGGATCATAAGAGATGCAGTTAGGGATAGTCAGAGACTGAATATGGCTGTGACCATCTTCGTGTTGCAGACCTTCGCCATTCAGGGTTGTACGACCAGAAGTACCACCAATCAGGAAGCCACGAGCCTGTTGGTCACCAGCTGCCCAGCACAGGTCGCCAATACGTTGGAACCCGAACATAGAGTAGTAGATGTAGAACGGAATCATTGGCAGGTTATTGGTGCTATAAGACGTTGCTGCCGCCAGCCATGATGAACCGGCACCCAGTTCA
Source organism: Photorhabdus kayaii (assembly GCF_025384895.1). Taxonomy (NCBI): domain Bacteria; kingdom Pseudomonadati; phylum Pseudomonadota; class Gammaproteobacteria; order Enterobacterales; family Morganellaceae; genus Photorhabdus; species Photorhabdus kayaii. Next base: position 68,189 of record NZ_JAJAFZ010000012.1, on the reverse strand, counting down.
TTGATGCCTTCTTGTAGAATCTGACCTTTGGCGTCTTCTTTATAGTAAGCAACCTGCTCACGGTCCTGCGGAGTATATTGCTGGCCATTAGGGCTGTAGATACCGATTTGACGGAACAGACCTTCCATACCAAAAGTACGCGCTTCATCGGCAATGATTGGAACCAGACGATCTTTGATTGATTTGTTTTTCAACATCACGTTCAAAGCACGAACGAAAGCAATAGTGGTAGAAATTTCTTTGTTTTGTTCTTCCAGCAACGCACCAAAATCTTCCAGCGTTGGCAGTTCCAGTTTCTCTTCAAAATGAGTACGACGGCTTGGCAAATAGCCACCAAGCGCTGCACGACGCTCATGCAGGTATTTGTATTCTTCAGAATCTTTATCGAAAGTTACATATGGCAGGTTTTCGATTTGCTCATCAGCAACAGGGACATTGAAACGATCACGGAAATGGCGAACGCCTTCCATATTCATCTTCTTAACCTGATGAGCGATATTTTTACCTTCCGCCGTATCACCCATACCGTAACCTTTGATAGTCTGAGCCAGGATAACCGTTGGTTTGCCGGTAGTTTCCTGCGCTTTTTTCAAAGCAGCAAAGACTTTCTTAGGATCATGACCACCACGGTTCAACGCCCAAATCTGGTCATCGGTCATATCTTTGACTAATTCAGCGGTCTCTGGGTAACGACCAAAGAAATGCTGACGCACATAAGCGCCATCTTTGGATTTGAACGTCTGGTAATCACCGTCCAGCGTTTCGTTCATCAGTTGGATCAATTTACCGCTGGTATCTTTACGCAACAGTTCATCCCAACGATCGCCCCAAAGCACTTTAATAACCTGCCAACCTGCGCCATCAAAAATGCCTTCCAGCTCATTAACGATTTTGCCATTACCCGTAACTGGACCATCCAGACGTTGCAGGTTACAGTTGATAACAAATACCAGGTTATCCAGTTTTTCACGGGTGGCGATAGTGATCGCCCCTTTGGATTCTGGCTCATCCATTTCACCGTCGCCCAAGAAGGCATAAACGGTCTGCTTGGAGGTATCTTTCAGACCACGGTGTTCCAGATATTTCAGGAATTTAGCCTGATAAATCGCACCGATTGGCCCCAATCCCATTGAAACGGTTGGGAACTGCCAGAATTCAGGCATCAATTTTGGATGCGGATAAGAAGAGAGACCGTTGCCATGAATTTCCTGACGGAAATTATTCATCTGCCCTTCAGTTAAACGACCTTCAAGGAAAGCACGAGCGTAGACGCCTGGAGAGATGTGGCCTTGGAAATAAACCAAGTCACCGCCGTCATTTTCATTACGGGCACGGAAGAAATGGTTGAAACAAACTTCATACATGGTTGCTGAAGACTGGAATGAAGCCATGTGACCACCCAATTCCAGATCTTTTTTGGATGCCCGCAACACGGTCATCACAGCATTCCAACGAATAGCAGAGCGAATACGGCGCTCCAAATCCAGATTGCCAGGGTAAGCAGGCTCATCCTCAACAGCAATGGTATTGATATAATCGCGGTTAGCAGCACCGGCTGCAACATTCACGCCACCTTTACGTGCTTCGTTCAGTACCTGATCAATCAAGAACTGGGCACGATCAACACCCTCTTCACGGATGACCGATTCGATCGCCTGTAACCAGTCGCGAGTTTCGATCGGATCCACGTCATTTTTCAAAATGTCTGACATGGTGTATTCCTTATCTGTTATCTGTTTCTAATGATTGTTTTGGAGCCTACCTTCCCGTCATACCCTTTGACGTTCAGCCGGTCATGACTGGAAGATAGGCCCTCACTGTTGTTGCCGCTAGCGCCCTCAGTAAAGGGACTCAACTTAGCTGTGCAGACGCAGCAAACTACAAGATCTACACAGCTAATTTTATTCCTGATGTTGTTGAAGACGTCGTAATGATCGCTCACGGCGAGTGTGCTCGCGGCTGAGATCCAATAAGACATCTTCAATAAAAGCTAAATGGCGATGAGATGCCTCACGGGCTTTCTCTGGTTGCCTCGCCATTATTGCTTCAAAAATCTTCGCCCGATGATCGCTGACAGCCGTCAGCATTTCCCGGCGGGTATACAAAAACTCAAAATTCTGCCGGATATTTTGTTCCAGCATAGGCGCCATACAACGTAATAAATGAAGGAGAACCACATTATGCGCGGCTTCGGCAACGACAAGCTGATATTGCAAAACAGCTTCGGATTCAGCATTGACATCACCACTTTCCTGAGCTTGTTGAATAACAAGGTGATATTGCCGAATACGCTCAAAATCTTCGTCAGTTCCACGCAGTGCCGCGTAATAGGCAGCAACACCTTCCAAAGCATGGCGGGTTTCAAGGAGGTCAAATTGAGATTCTGGGTGACCAGCCAGTAACTGTGCCAGCGGATCACTGAAACTTTGCCAAAGGTTACTCTGAACAAACGTTCCCCCACCCTGACGGCGAAAAAGAAAACCTTTAGCTTCTAACCGTTGAATGGCTTCGCGCAGTGAAGGACGTGACACATCAAACTGTTTCGCCAACTCACGTTCAGGCGGCAACTTCTCCCCTGGACGCACGGATCCTTCCAGGATGAGATGCTCAAGACGCTGCTCTATGACATCTGATAGTTTTGGTTGGCGGATTTTACTATAAGCCATATTTATTATAAGTCAGTTAGAACCTATCTCATGAGGCTATTTTGTTTGTTGTTTCGGTCTTTACCGAAGTCAATTGGTAATACCAATTTAAACCACCGGGCCATAAAAGTAACAAAGTATTCACCAACTGTCTATAAAGACCTTTTGCTAAATCAGAAAAACCTGCAAATTTTAACAATTTTTTTTAAAAATTAGTAAAAGCTGATAACCAGTAGGTTAATAAACATCCTAAGATAATATTTTAACCAACCTTTTTAAACATACAAATGGGCATATTGAATCGTTACAGCAATAAAATAGTTGAATCTTTATTAAAAAGATATAGCTACCAAATCATCACCTGTTGATTTTAAATACAAATGCATACCATCAGGTTATAAATGTAGCTCAAATCAATAAAACCGAGAGGTTAAAACCAACGATTAGAAAGGAATAATGACAAAATGTGAGGAACCACCAGCAACAGCTCCACATAACTCCTGCTGATGGAAAAAATGAACTATACCCTATGGATTTCAAGATGCATCGCGACGGCAAAGGAGTGAATCCCCGGGAGCATAGCGAACTATGTGACCGGGGGTGAGCGAGTGCAGCCAACAAAGAGGCAACTTGAAAGATGACGGGTATATATTAAAACCAATAGCGCGTCACTTCATTCCATCCTTTTTTATACATACAGGATGAAATTATCCAACGTCTTGACGATTCATTTTTATCCCAACGCTTAACTTCAGTTTTCGGCACAGTAATGTAATGATTACAGGATTTATCTTCGTCCTTGTCTTTATCTTTACAGGAAAAACGTTTTGTCTCGAAAGAATGAATAACTTCGCTGGTCCAGTCTGATGGTAATTGAGAATAACCCAATGCTTTACATTCAGCATAATCCCTATCTCTTTCATACTGAGTTGCGCCTGGTTTTTCCCACGATGTACACCCCGCCAATACAGTAAATAAGGTAAATAAAAGGATAACAGCTATTTTTCTTATAAAATTCATATAACAATACCTTAATTAAAAATAAAGAAATAACCAAAGAAATTAAATTAGAATTTAAAAGTCCCCCCAATACGGTAACTCTTATCTTCAAAAGATGGCTGTCCACCAGACTGTATAATTTGTCTATCTTGGTTTGAGATATCTCTGTAAATATCAGGAATAGAATGTATATTATCTACTTTAACTTCACTGCCTGAAACTATATCCGTGACATTACATTCAAAATAACCACAGGTTGAAATATAGCTATCAGTAAGCCGTGGCATGGAACATCCCGTAACTACAAATATTGATAATAAAGCAATGAGAAATTTATTCATTCTTAATATCCTTAACTTGCTGTATATTTTATAAAAATTTAACTTAAATGAAAAACCATATAAAAAGAGAGATCATTTCTTATGATCGAGTAAATAATATCTACATATGCATTTTATCTTTCTGGCATTCCACGGAATATCAGAACAATATCCCTCCAGAGAGAAATATATATTCTTATCGCTAGGAAAAACCTGCTTTATTGGTGAACCATTAACACCAAAGAGTAACAGGCTAGATAAAAAACATGAAATAATTAATATTTTCATGTATTTAAAACTGGCTAATGAATATAAAGTTCTATCTTATAAGATACCAAAAGACATACAATGACTTTATTTTTTATATTAACGGCTATCCTCTCCATCTTCCACATATTCCAATATATCTCCAGGTTGACACTGCAAATGCCTACAAATTTTTTCCAGCGTCTCGATACGAATACCTTTTATTTTGCCATTTTTCAGTAATGATAAATTTTGCTCAGTAATACCAATAATGGCAGCTAATTCTTTAGACTTTACTTTCCTTTTCGCTAAGATCACATCCAACCTTATTATAATACTCATGATGATTCTCAGATAAAATAACGTTGCTCATCGCTTATCTTCTTAGATTCACGCATAATTAAGCTAAATATCAGAAGGAATACACCAAACATAATAATAAACAGAGATTCTGAATTAACTCCAAACGAAAAACTAAATACCCGTTGCCCTTGCACTAAATCCACAGATAACGCCATCCCCTGTAACATATTAATCACAGGGTAGAGAAGTTGCTCTAGAATCATCAGGAAACCAATAATAAATGAAGCGGAAATATTACGGTTACTCCATATTTCACCTTTAGCAAACCGGAAAAACAGAATGCCAATTAATATATAAGATGACGTTGATATAATCCGAGGTATCGTATCCAGCGAGATATAAAGCACCTGACTTAATAAAGATTGCTTAAATCCTTTTGCAGTCAATGCCGGCATAAGATCACTATACGCCTGAAGAACAGCCTGGCGAGTGGCATCATGCCATAACGACCAAGACGCAATATGGAACCCAATATCACCAATTACCATAATGGAAGCAATAATAATAGCCAGAAAGCTGAGTAGCTTGATTCTGGGATTAGTTACAAACTCCTGTTTATCACACATCTTGTGTCATTCCATATACATGTTTAACTAAACTGTCGCTAAAGTACTTTAAAAGTTATCGTATGACAATAATTTTTTATCACTAAATAGACAGACCACCCTTCAAAGTCATCGATAAATCATAGCGATAATCATTGAAAACTATCATTAATTTATTGATAGAAAAAGAAAAAAGTCATCATTTACCTGAAGCAGTGAACAGTAAGCAGTATATGTTACTTGGTCACTGTTTTATCACCCCGCCATCACATGGTTTACCGCGATAGTTTGTTGTGAAGATTGTATGACAAACACAGAACGGTTTACTCCGGGTGCCTTTCAAAGCTCAATATGTCTACACAATGCCGTGTCAATTTCAATACAGAGTGAATCGAAGATAATGGCTCAAAACGAACCTGATATCAGGTTTTAACCAATCCCCTCAACACTGAAAATCAATAAGAATAATTAATGAAAATTAATAAGAATAATTAATGTAATGCTTTTGCGATGCTGGAGATTCGTGTTTCTGCGCAAGGGTAAGAAGGTGTAAGAACGAGGAAAAACCTTACTCAAAGTAGTGGTGTGGCTTTCAATGACATCAGTTTCTGATATGGGACATAAAACCGAACATTTAGAGTTATTTTGTTCGGTTATCTTCAACCGCCGGGGCAGTATACGGAAAATTTCATCACTTAAAAGAGATTTTTTGTATTTTTTTGTAAAAAATTACTCAATTTTTTGATTTCAAAAAGAAATTATTTCTTTCGTTATGGATATTGCGCCCATTTAAAGCTCATTTTTTAATCAACTTAATATTCATTTTCTTATGCAAAAGGCTGAAACTCTGAAACCAAATGGTATAAGCCAGAAGTGATTTCATAAGGTGAATATTTATATTCATATATTTCATTAAGTTAATAACTGAACAAAATAACTCTAAATGACCAGTAAACGCACCGCCTTGGCGGTCCGATTGTTTAATCTGTCATGGTGTTGTTTTAGGCAAAATGTACTCAGCAGATGTAGATAAGGAATAGATGAAATGAAAAAGCAAATTTTGAAGACTTGTGTGGCAGCAGCACTGTGCCTGGGGGGGATGTCGCAGGCTATGGCAGCTAATGTTGGTGATGGTGCAGGTAATACCCTGACAGTAAACTCTCAAGTGAGCGCAGGGACTTGTGAGTTTGACACAATGTCTCCGGTCAATCTTACGGCTCTGACATCAGCCTTGAGTAGTGCTGCTAATAAGGAAGTAGTAGGTGAGAAAGATGTCCAGATTAAAGTGAAAGGCTGCCCTGGTAATCAAAAATGGAAGAGCGATAGCGCCATTAAACAAGTTAGTTTGACAGTTAGCGGTACAGCACAAGGAAACGACTACTTTCAGCTTAAAGAGGGTAGTACTGCAATCACTGATTATGCGGTTAGCCTGAAGGCTGATAGTGCAGAAGTGAAACCAAACACAGTAATTGACCTAAAAAATAACGGTGCGCTAGCTGATGCTGCTGATAATGCCATCACGCTTAAGGCAGGGCTGGTTAAGCTTGGTACAGGTGTGGTAGCCGCAAAAAGCTCCTCTGCGACCCTGACTGTAGCAATAGCCTATCAATAATCAACGCCGTTAGGCACTAGGAACACATAGCAGTGGAATTGGACAAGGAGGTCCAATTCTTACTTACGCAATACCAAAACAGACACATTCAGGTGACTCAGTGAAAAAATTCATGACAGCAATGATGGTGGCCAGTTTATTAGGCGGCACGGTCACCGCCGCGCAGGCTGGAGGGGTAAGTATTGATGCCACCCGCATTATCTACCCAGCGGACCGTCACGCCGCCACCGCTTCACTGCGCAACAGCAGTAAAGAAACCGTCTATTTAATGCAAGTAGCGGTCAATACCGCTCCTGAGCAGAAGAAGGCCGCTCCGTTTGTAATAACACCGCCCCTGTTTCGTATGGAGCCCGGCAGCCAGAATCAGGTCCGTATCATCAAAACTGGTCAGGCCCTGCCGACCGACCGTGAATCCCTGTTCTGGTTTACTGCGAAGGCCATCCCATTAAGTACTGAATCCGAGAAACATTCCCGCCAGAGTGTCTCCGGCGGAATACAGTTTGCTCTGGCCCACACAATTAAATTGATGTATCGCCCGTCAGGGCTGCCAGTTGCACCGGAGAAAGGATTTGGTTCACTGCGCTTCAAACCGACAGCCGAGGGGATAACGGTCACGAATCCGTCACCCTATTACATCACCTTCGCCTCCTTAAAAGTGGGCGGCCAAGAGCTGATGACGCAGAAACAGAAAGAGAGCATGGTCTCACCGTTCTCTGCCTTGTTTTTCCCCCTCAAAGGCGTGAATTACCCGGCCAAAGTGAGCTGGACAGTGATTAATGACCTCGGTGGAGGATCATCCTATCAAGGGGAGATACCGTAATGTTAAAACCGTGGACTCTTATCGGACGGACAGCACTGGCCGGTCTGCTCTGTACCATCCCCCTGCCCGGGGGAGCAAGCCCCAACACAGCAGAGCTAACGCTGGCCCTGACGCTGGAACAGCCAACCTGCGAACTCAACGTACAGACCTCCCATGTCGAGTTTTCATCCATACCGCTTAATGAAGTTAAGCGCAGTGCGGAACATATCGCAGCGGCGGACAACAAGCCTGTGACGCTGGCGTTGTCAGGTTGTGCGGGATCAGCCAGAGCGGGCCGTACCCCGGCGATTAAAATAGCCGGCCCCACGCCGGAAAATCACCCGACGTTATTTCGGGATAAATCGTCCTCTGTGGTGGAAAACGTGGGTTTTGGCCTGCGCTATCAATCACCGGAAGGCGGGCTGGGAAGCTACCTGAAAAATGGCGATTATGTGGATTTGGCATCACCGGGTAACGCCGTTAAAGACGGTCAAATTACCTTCCAGATGGATATGCGGCATGAATCCGGTACGGCGGTCCCCACCCCCGGTGAGCTGACCGCGCACATTCAATTTCAATTTGACTATCACTGAGTGTCGCTCAGGTAACAGGTTTCAGGAGGCGTTGTGGAAACAGGTCGGATGCGCACAACGCGGTACAGGCTGGCACCACTACTATTCTGTCTAGGGTTAGGCATGGCCGGCACAGAACCCTGTCAGGCAGCCGGTATCAGCCTGAATAAAACCCGGGTGATTTTTACCCAAGGGGCGCGGGCACAGACGCTGACGGTGGTTAACACCACACTTCAGACGTGGCTGGTGCAGGTAAGGATCACGGGCGATCAGGAGAAAACCGCACCGGCGTTTGTGGTGACGCCGCCGCTGTTCAGGCTGGAGGCCAACAGTCAGAACAGTTTGCGTATTTTGCCGACTTTTCATCTGCCTCCCTTTCCGGCGGATCGGGAATCGCTCGGGTATGTCCAGATGAATGCTATCCCCGCCGCCCATCCGATGGCGAATGAGCACGCTCGGGATCAGGCGTCGATGAGCGTGGGAATGCGGATTAAGTTTTTCTGGCGACCGCATGGCCTGCCGATGTTGCCGGAACAGGCGTATGGGCAGTTGCGCTTTCAGTCGCAACCCGATGGCATTAAGGCGTGCAATCCCACGCCCTATTTCCTGTCGCTGGACAGCCTCACGCTGGACGGACAGACGCTCGATCTGAATCGCTATCCCTCCATGATAGCGCCGCAGGATTGTGTGACCTATGTCGGACAGGCAGGCAAAAAAGCGGTGAGCTGGTCGATGATTAATGATTACGGCGGGGCTTCAAACCTGTTTACCGCCAACGTGGCGGGTTAAATTCGCCCTTGTTTTATCCAGAGGTGGAAAGTGAAGAGAGTCAGTAACGGGAACAGGCAAGCACACGCGGGATCAATGATTTACCCTTTCTGTTTCGCCCTGCTGCTGGGCGGCCTGTTAAAGGCGCAGGCGGCGGAGGATCCGGGGTTATCGTTCTCCCCGATGCAGTTATCGTATGTCGCTAAAGACAGCCCCGGCGGGGTGACCCTCAGTATGACCAACCATACGGCGCAGGGCTATCTGGTACAGGGATTTGTCAGCCCGATGGACCCCGATACCGGTCGCTTTGACACCCAAACCGGGCGGGTTCCCCCTTTTGTTGTCCTGCCGCCGTTAAAGCGGATTGAGGCCGGCGGGAAATTCTCGTTCCGTATTCGCCAGCTTGGCGGGCAGTTACCGCCGGATCGGGAATCGGCCTTTGTGGTCTCGTTGCGGGCTATCCCCGGCGTCGCCGTACCGGACACGCGCGTGCCTGAGCGCCAGACCGGCAAGAACTCGCAGGTGCAGGTCGCTTTACAGATGAATATCCGGCTGTTTTATCGCCCTAAAGGCGTCCCCGCCCGGGATAACGCCAAGGTGGCAAAACAGGTGAAATTTTCCCTTCAGGGGACGCAGTTGCGAGTGGAAAATCCCACACCCTATTTTCTGGCCTTTTCGGTCCTGAAAATGGGCACACAGTATGCGGATGACCACACCCGCCAGACGATGGTGCCCCCGAAAGGCATACAAACCTATTCGTTTACCGCCGGGGGACAAGGGCCACTAATCTGGCGTTTTCCCGGCGACAATCAGGATCGCCACGTCCCGTTATAAACCCGCCGCATCGGCGGACGGTATACCGGCAAAGCGACCTCAATATCAACAGCACAGGCTTAAATTAGAAGCAGAGATGAGCTATGGCAATAAACACTTTATTTCCGTCTGCACTGCGGACGGGTAACCAGCGTGCGCCCGGTCAACCGGGCAGTTTCCGGCCGCGGCCGGTATACCTATGCCTGCTGTGTTCACTGACGGCAACGGCCCTGCCCGCCTCAGCGCGGGAATACTTTAATCCGGCGTTCCTGATGGGCGCTGACGGTGAACGCAGTCATGTCGATCTCTCGGCGTATGAAAACGCGGGCTATGTCGCCCCCGGGCGCTATCTGGTGGATGTCTACATGAACCAGAATCGGGTGGACAGCCGCGAGATTGAATTCAGGCAGGTTAACGGCCATCTCCAGCCGGTATTAACCGTCGCACAACTGGAAGGGTATGGGGTCAATACCCGCGGATTACCGGCTTTTCAGGGTAAAGCAGACGACAGCCTCATCACCGATCTGACGAAACAGATCCCGCACGCCCGCGCCACACTGGATTTCGCCCGTTTGCGTCTGGATCTCAGTGTCCCGCAGGTCGCCATGCAACCCCACTATTCCGGGATGGTTGATCCGTCACTGTGGGATAACGGCATCCCGGCCTTTTTGATGAACTACACGGTCAACGGGTCGGAAGGCCGTTATGACCGTCAGGGAAACTGGGGAGGCTCACGTTCCCGTAACCTGTTTGCTTCTTTTCGTGACGGGTTAAATCTGGGGCCGTGGCGTCTGCGCAGCACGCAAACTTACAGTTACAATCGTCAGCGCAACGAGGCCACCGCCGGCTTTTCCACGCCGGCACAGACCCAATGGCAGGTGAGCAATACCTACCTGCAACGTGATGTCCCCTCACTGCGCAGCGAGTTCACGGCGGGTGAAACCTATACCGGTGGCGACATTTTTGACAGCATCCCGTTTCGGGGTATGAAACTGGCTTCTGAGGAGGCGATGTTACCCGACAGTCAGCGCGGTTTTGCCCCGGTGATAACCGGTGTGGCGAACGCCAATGCGCAGGTGACGGTATCCCAGAATGGCAACATCATATATCAAACCACGGTGGCGCCGGGGCCGTTTCGTTTCACCGACCTCTACAGCACCGGGAGTGCCGGCGACCTGACGGTGACCATCAAAGAGGAAAATGGCCGTACCCGCGTCTCGACAATTACCTCGTCGTCCCTGCCGGTGATGCAACGTCCCGGCGGTATTAAATATGAATTGACGACCGGTCAATATCACGGCGGCAATCTGACCGATGGCAGCCGTTCCCCGGTATTTGCGATGGGCACGCTGGTCTATGGTTTGCCCCACAATATCACCCTGTATGGCGGCGGACTGGCCGCAGGCAACTACCAGTCGGGTGTATTAGGCTCGGGGGTGTCATTGGGGGCATTTGGCGCGCTGTCTGCGGATGTGACGCTGGCCCACGCACAGTTGCAAAAGAGCAGGGATCAGGAAGAAAGCGGACAATTCGGCCAGTCTTATCGCGTGAAATACTCTAAAAACTTGCTGAGTACCGGCACCGGCATTGATCTGGCCGCCTACCGCTATTCCACCCAGCATTACTACAGTTTCAGTGATGCTAACAGCATGGGCTACAGCCTGAATGAATATCAGGTGCCGTGGGCACTTGACCGGCGTCAGAACACCTGGCAGGTGAACCTGCGTCAGACACTGGGACGCTGGGGCAGTCTTTACGCCTCCGGGACGCGCAACAATTATTGGAATGGCCGTACCGACAACAACCTGAGTCTGGGTTACAACGCGATGCTGATGGGGATCAGCTATAACCTGAGTTATAACATTTCTCGTATCAAGGGCGAGGGCCACTGGCCGGAAAACCGTCAGGTGTCATTCAATATGCAGGTCCCGCTGAGCCTGTTTGGATCATCGTCGGCATTACGGGGCGTTTACACCCGCTATACCGCCTCACGCGACTCGCAGGGTAACCTCTCTCAGCAGACCGGCATCAGTGGCATGTTATGGGATAACCGCCTGAGTTATCACCTCCAGCAAGGCTGGGGACACAGCGGCCAGCAAAACAGCCGGGCCCTGTCGCTGGGTTATCAGGGCAGTCAGGGGAGCGTTAATCTGGGTTACAACGACAGCGCAGACAGCCGGCATGTTACCTATGGCACGTCCGGCGCCCTTCTGATCCATCCTTACGGGCTAACGCTGTCACGCTCGTTGGGCGATACCGCCGTGTTAGTCCGCGCACCCGGGGCGAAAGGGGTGACGGTCAGCAACGGCAACGTACAGACCGACTGGCGTGGCTACGCCGTACTGCCGGGCGGATCGGTCTACCACAAAAACACCATCAATCTGGACCCGTCCACTTTGCCGGAAGGGGTCGATATTGACCAGACCAGCCGCAACGTTTACCCGACCAAAGGGGCGGTGACGCTGGCCAACTATCAGGTTCGGCTGGGCAGCCAGTTGCTGCTGACCCTGACACATCAGGGCAAACCCGTGCCCTTTGGCGCCACCGCGACGCTGGCAGGAAACGCAACCCAAGCCGGCAGCGGCATTGTGGGCGATAACGGCCGGGTTTATCTGAGCGGCATGCCGTCCGCCGGTCATGTGAAAGTCAAGTGGGGAAACGAGGCAAATCAGCAATGCACCACCCGTTATCAGGTGTCGTCCGATACCCCCGGAAAACTGGTGCAGGCCGATGCCGTGTGTCTATAAGCGTAACCTTCATATGGGCAACCTGACCGGTGTGCCCGATGAGATATCACCTGTCTCACTTTTACGTCCGGGGCGCCACCAAAAGCGAAGTTAGCCCCGACAGTGAAAGAGCGAGGTGAACAGATGAATAATTTGGAGAGAGAAGGATGTTAAAAACTGAACGTTTGTGGGGCGGTCATACAGGAAACCCCGTCCCAACCATCATGGGGCTGGGGGTGTCACTGCTCTTTTTATTGACCGCATTACCCCTCCAGGCGGCCGAGACTTATCAGGATTGCGAAACAGAACTGGTGAATAAGGTTAGCAATGTAACCGTCACCGGCTATGCCATGATGCCGAACAACAAAGATAAGCGTGATTATTCACGGGATGAAATAGTGGGATATACCACCAGTGGCCCTCTTGACTGGTCGACAACCTGTCGCGTCCCCACCGGGACCCAGTTTATGGCCTACACCTTAGGATCGGGGACCAGCTCATTGATCTCTTCGTCATCACCGGGTAGCGTCCGGGTAGGAAAGGCTGGCGACTTTATGGTTGATATCGGGCAATCTTCACTCTCTTGCCAGACACATGGTTCACCCAATACTTATCAATCAACCAGTCTGGTCAAAGGGAATGCTGGCGTTAACCTTCCCTGCGTCCCGGATGCCAACGGTCTGGTTGATATCAGTGTCCGCTCGGTGACCGGAGCCATTTACCCGGACAGTGACGGGAATTTCAATGCAAAACCGGCTGGAAGTTATTTGTCAGTGGGCGCGATCGGCTGGACTCCTGCGACCATATCGGGCTCTAACGGCATGTTGAAACCCCTGTGGACTACAGTCATCCTTTCATCCGTTAAAAAGCCGTCCACCTGTGCGGTTGTTCTTACTCCGTCATCGGTGGATTGGGGAACAGTGAAAAGAGCCGGTAAACAGGTGGGAGATCCACTTGAGTTAGCAAGGCAGATAGGGATAAGCAGCACCTGTTCCGGCGATGATGATGTATTTCAAAATTCACGCCTGCTTTACCGGATCGATGGGCCGTTTGTGCCGGGGAAACCAAATGCCTTGGCCTCGTCAATAGAGGATGTCGCCTTCATGTTTACTGATGCGGCCAACAAACCCTTATCACTCAGTACCGGGCACCGAAGTGAAGGGCAAAATGCAAGATACGTTAAACAAGGGGACGATAGTTATACGGCATCGACGCAAGTGTCTGTGGTACCGATTCTGTTGAAGACTGACGGTGCCGGAGGGCTAGCCAGAGCCGTCGCGGTCATTTCCGTATGGTCGGATGTTAACTTCGTCGCCCCATAGGCTTAGTTATTACTCTTGTTGCAGCGCCTACCGGCGCTGCAACAAGCTAGCCGACAACCCTAGATAAGTTAAATGACTCCTTATATACCCGTCATCTTTCAAGTTGCCTCTTTGTTGGCTGCACTCGCTCACCCCGGTCACATAGTTATCTATGCTCCCGGGGATTCGCTCCTTTGCCGTCGCGATGCATCTTGAAATCCATAGGGTATAGAGTGATTAATTTGATGAAACTTCGACAAATCAGAGTCATTAAGACAACGAATCAAACCAATGCCCCATAAATCGTCAGTAAAGCAACGACAACAATGATAGAAAAAGTCACCTTTTTCGCCAATATCACCGCTGCAACAGGCGTTTGAATTGAATCAAGATGAGGCTCGCGACTTAATGAAAACTGAGCAAGCTGACAGAGCACTTTATATTGTGAAGTTCTTAAATCACTAAGAGAAGCAACCCACGCCGGTAAAGCCCGTTCACCATGCCCTAATAAAGCATAGGCAACACCCGCCAGACGAGCAGGAACCCAATCCAACCAATGCAACAAGCTATCAACACCAGATTGCGCACGCTGAACCGAAGTACCATATTGCGCTAACCATCCCTGATAAGCTCTCAAAAAGCCATATCCCATCAAAACAACCGGACCTAATTTACCCGCTACAATCAACCAAAAAATCGGCGCCAGATAATAGCGAAAATTTATCCATAACAACGCATTTTGTATCTCTCGCAACATATTCTCTTTGCTGGCATCAGAGGGTAAACCATGAATAATTACGAGACGCGTAAGATATTCCCTTTGTTGTTCCCTATCATCCTGATGAACAGTACGAAAATATTCACGATAGTCATGCCGTAAGCGCCCCGCTCCAATGCACAGCAAACAAATGAACACCCATAACACCAGTTCAAGAACACCGAACATAAAATCATTTAATATTTCAATCAGTAACCATGTTATCAGCATGACTGCTAACGTCATCAAAAGACTTTTCCATAACGAAAAGGATTTCATACCGGTAAATAATGGCTCAAGACGGTGCTCCAATTGCCAATGGTCACCCATTTTAAAAACTCGTTCCCACGCCAACACTAACAACAGTATAAAGAGAGTCATTCTTTCTGCTCCTGTAACAATTGCTGGTAATGTGTCCAATCGAAATAAAGTCCCAGATCAATTTTTCTTCCCAGAACAACATCATTATAGCCAGTGATATGCTCTTTTATATCCAGCCCTTCCTATACCCGTCATCTTTCAAGTTACCTCTTTGTTGGCTGCACTCACTCACCCCGGTCACATAGTTATCTATGCTCCCGGGGATTCGCTCCCTTGCCGCCGCGATGCATCTTGAAATCCATAGGGTATATATCCGGGTCTACCTATAAGCCATTGTGTCAGTACAACAAAGCTTTCCCGGAGACAAACTAATACGATGAATAACCAATAAAACAGTTGCTCACCTGTGGGCACAAATCGTGTGAAAGAATTTTTCTAACTCAATTCATCATGCAACCACATTTTTTCTTTTCCTTAATCTAGATGATAAAACCAAGATAGTAGTTGTTCACTACACAACAGGGTAGCATGTTAAGACCATCAATATTGTTATCACCTCTGGAGCTTTTTAATGACAAAACAAAATTACAATGTAGATCAGCGCCGTGCAGTTCTTATGGAACACTTGCAGAACGACATTCCTGCCAGTGTAACCCTCGCACTAAAAGAAGATCTGGGCGGAAATACAAATTTCACCTCTGATATTACCGGCCAATTAATTCCCGCAGATAAACAAGCCACCGCTGTCATTATCACTCGGGAAGATGGCATTTTCTGTGGACAACAATGGTTGAATGAAGTTTTTACTCAATTAGGCGACCAAATCTCCATTGAATGGTTAGTCAAAGATAGTGATGCGATTACAGCTAACCAAAAACTTTGCATATTACGAGGCCCAGCACAGATATTACTGACCGGTGAACGCACCGCCCTTAACTTTATTCAAACTCTCTCTGGCGTTGCAACGGAAGTCCGTCATTATGTTCACTGTCTTACCGGTTTAAAAACTCAATTACTTGATACACGCAAAACGCTACCAGGATTACGCACCGCCTTAAAATATGCTGTACTTTGTGGAGGTGGTAATAATCACCGCCTCGGATTATTTGATGCTTTCCTTATTAAAGAAAACCATATTATTGCCAATGGCTCTATTAAACAGGCAGTAGATAAAGCTCGTTATTCTCACCCTAATGTCCCTGTTGAAGTCGAAGTAGAAACGCTAGATGAACTCATTCTGGCACTCAAAGCTAATGTTGATATTATTATGCTAGATAATTTTACTATTCCAATGATGAAAGAAGCCGTCGCTATCACATCAGGTAAAGTCGCTTTAGAAGTATCCGGTAATATCACCCTGGATACTTTGCGCAGCTATGCTGAAACAGGCATCGATTTTATTTCTGTTGGAGCACTCACCAAACATATTAGAGCATTAGATCTCTCCATGCGCTTTAATTAGCAATAATAATATTGATGGTGGTGTAAATCAGCAATGAGTAACTAGCAAATTTGCGAACACCACCGTAAATATTTTTGCAAACCTTGCAATCCAAAAATTCTTTTTCGAGTCAATTCCATAACCTTCATATATCCTATTTCATTTTTTTCTCTTTCCTTCATTCTCTATATCGCAATACCACAACACGGAGAAAAAATATGAAACAACAAGGATTTACTTTAATGGAGATCATGGTTGCTATTGCTATCATTTCCATCTTAAGTGCCATTGGTATTCCTAGTTATCAAGGATATATCCAGAAAGCCGCTTTAACAGATATACTACAAAATATTGTACCTTATAAATCAGGGATAGAACTTTGCGGTTTTGAAACTGAAGATTTCAATGGTTGCAATGCAGGAGCAGTGTCAATTCCAAAAGAACATAACAGCAGATATATCGATAACATTTCAGTTAAAAATGGGGAAGTTACCATTAACGGTAAACAGAGTCTTAAAAACCTCAGCGTTACATTAAAGCCGACACAAAATACACAAACAGGTATAATTAAATGGAATATTAAATGTGAATCGACAAACAATTCATTAAAAAGTCGTTGTCAGGAAATATTTGAATTTTAATTCATTACTCTTATCAATACACATTTACCCAGGAAACAACAATGAACTCACTTTCAGCAACGGAAAATACATTAATGGAAAAAGAAATTCATGATATTTGTCAACGCCACCAATCTGTTGTGATAAAAAAAGATGATAATACGATAACAATTGCCAGCAGCGAATTACCCAATGATGATTTATTATCAGCATTACGCTTTATTTCCGGATGTATTGTTAATGTAGAAATTTGGCCACTGGCAAGGATCGAATCAGTATTACATCAAAATATTTCACTGAGTCATGCACCAGAGGAAGAATCCTCTCTATTACCACTTAAAGCTGATATCAATACAGATGAAAATGATGCCCCCGTCATTCAACTTATTAATCAAACTTTATTAACTGCAATTCAACGGCGTGCATCCGATATTCATTTTGAACCCTTCCAACAGGGTTATCGTATCCGTATCCGGGTTGATGGCGCATTACACCTCTTGTCTTCGCCATCTCATCAAATGAATGCAAGCATTGCCGCACGCCTTAAAATAATGGCGAAATTGAATATTGCTGAAAAACGGTTACCTCAAGATGGACAATTTGATTGGTCTGACACCCGACACAACTATGCTATCCGTATGGCAACTTTGCCAACCATACACGGAGAAAAAGTTGTGCTTAGAATATTAAATACAATGCAGCAATTATCGTTAGATCAATTAGGTATTCCTGACCCATTATTAAATCAGCTCCGACAAAAACTCGCATTACCACAAGGAATGATTTTAGTGACTGGTCCAACGGGTAGTGGGAAAACCGTAACTTTATATAGCTGCTTACAATATCTGGATCAGAATAAAAAGAATATTTGTAGTGTAGAAGATCCCGTCGAGATCCCACTGAATGGCATTAATCAGACACAAACTAATAGCAAAATCGAGCTCAATTTTGCCAAAGTATTACGGGCACTATTGCGCCAAGATCCTGATGTCATTATGGTAGGAGAAATACGTGATGGCGAAACAGCCGAAATTTCAGTAAAAGCGGCACAAACAGGTCATTTGGTTCTTTCCACATTGCATACTAATTCAACCATAGATACATTATCGCGCCTACAAAATCTGGGTATTTCAGGTTATATGGCTGCTTCTTGTATCAAATTAATTATCGCCCAACGACTTGTCAGAAAATTATGTCTTCATTGCCGCAAGCAACAAACAGAAGAAACCATTATTAATATTGAAAATAATTCTCTATTCATTAAGCAATGGTTAGCAGTTGGTTGTGAGCATTGTTTCTCCGGTTATTATGGCCGAACGGCTATTTATGAATTCTTAGAAATAACTTATGATATTCAACAAATATTATCAGAACAGAATCCTAAAAATGTGCAAAAAACCATTATGGCTCAAAGAAAAGACACTTTACTTTCATCCGGTATTTTATTAGTGGAACAAGGTATCACGACATTAGAAGAAATTTATCAAGTCACAGGTCAGGAATAGTAATGAAAATCCATTATCTTTATAATTGGCAAGCAGTGAACAACAAAGGCGAAATATCAAAAGGGAAATCACTATGTGATAACAGGAAAGTTTTATATCATCAGCTTATTCATTCTGGATTGCAACCTTATAATATAAAATGTGAAAAATTGATATTTTATCATCAACAACAAATTGCCTACCGTTTGAATTTCATTCGTCAATTGGCAACACTATTATCATCAGGAATGCCATTACTGAATTGCCTCAACATTCTTATTCGAGAATGTGCTCATCCATTATGGCACTGTGTATTATTAGATATTAGCAAGAAAATTACCCGTGGAGAATCATTTTCCTCCTCATTAAAAAATTATCCATTTCTATTCCCACCTTTATTTTGTCAACTTATTTCTGTTGGTGAATTAACCGGGCAATTAGAAGTCTGCTGTCAATTATTGGTTAAACAACAGGAGCAACAAGATAAGTTACAGAAGAAAATAGCAAAAGCACTGCGTTATCCTCTGATTATTACCATTGTTGCCAGCATCATTATTTTATTGATGCTTATTTTTGTTTTACCTGAATTTGAACATATTTATCATTCATTTGATGCACAGCTTCCTCTGCTCACCCGCAGTTTATTAATCACTTCCAACTGGCTGATTCAATATGGTGGCTATGGTGTTATTGGATTAATTATACTGTTTCTATTTTATCTACAATTACGTCAACGCCATACAATATGGATTACTCGTGAAAAAAATCTAATGTTACGTTTACCCGTTATTGCAAAATTAATTAGTTGTCAGCAATTAGGACAACTTTTCCATATTCTGTTTATGACACAAAAAGCCGGCCTAACACTCACCGCAGGGTTAGACAGTGCTATTGCATCAATAAATCATCCGGTATTTCTGCAAGCGACTAAATTCTTACGAGCTCAAATTAATCAAGGGGTACCAATGAGCGAAACACTGAAACAACAATCTTGTTTTCCTGCTCTGTGTCAGCAGTTTGTCAGTGTTGGTGAAGAATCTGGCAATCTGGAGCTATTATTAGGCAATCTCGCTAATTGGTACCAACAACAAGCATTGGAGATTTCTGATAATATGACCCAGTTACTAGAACCAATACTTATAGTCATAATAGCAATTATTGTCGGTACGCTATTGCTCGCAATGTATTTACCCATTTTTCAACTGGGTACAATACTCACCTAAAGACTCACCTAAAGCAAAAATGATTCTGTCGCTTTGTCTCTAGGTCATCTGCCCCCTTTCGGTTACAATCCCGAAATAGTATCAAGTAATATTAAGGGATAGGATGACTTATATTATTGCACTCACAGGTGGGATTGGCAGCGGTAAAACCACCATCGCCAATGCTTTTGCAGCGCTTGGTGTTCCTCTTGTTGACGCAGATATTATTGCCAGAGAAGTCGTTGCTCCTGGAACACCTGCCTTACAAACCATTTCAGAACACTTTGGTCATGACATATTGACACCCGATGGTAACCTTAACCGAGCACTGTTACGCCAGAAAATATTCACAAATAATCAAAAAAAACAGTGGGTTAATCAACTTCTTCACCCTCTAATACATCAAGAAACCCGACGGCAATTAGAACAGATAACGGCACCTTATGTTATTTGGGTTATTCCATTATTAGTCGAAAATAATTTAAGGCATTTGGCAGATCGGATTTTAGTCGTTGACGTTTCACCTGAATTACAAATCAGCCGGGTAGCCACTCGTGATGGCATTAGCAACCAACAGGTTGAAAATATTTTAGCTGCCCAGGCATCCCGTAGCGAGAGGCTGGCTTATGCCGATGACATTATCTCAAATCATGATAACGTACAGGCAATTGCTCCTCGTGTTGCCGAACTACATCAACAATATTTAAAGTTAGCTGGATCAGCCAAGCAGGATAATCATGATAAGTGACACAACTTCTACAATCATTTTTGAACACCCTCTGAATGAAAAAATGCGGGCATGGTTGAGAATTGAATCTTCTCTGCAACAACTCACCAGTCAACGCCATCTAGACTCACTAGCAAGCAGCCTCGCCTTCTTCCGCACTGTGACTGAGCTACTTGAAGTACTAGAACGTGGGGAAGTACGTTCTGAATTGCTAAAAGAATTAGAACGCCAACAGGCAAAATTAAAACAATGGGCTGAAATACCCGATGTTGATATTAATATCGTCAATAGCTTCAGATTAAAATTGAAAGAGCGAGCTATCGCATTAAGTAAAGCTCCACGGCTGGGGCAATCCCTTAAAGAAGATAAAATTATCAGCCTGGTGCGCCAGCGTCTCAGTATTCCCAGTGGCTGCTGTGGTTTTGATCTACCCACCCTACATCTATGGCTTCACTTACCACAATCAGAAAGAGATAAAATGGTCGCATTCTGGATTGATAGTTTGCTACCTCTCCAACAAGCCCTGGAAAGTATTTTAGAACTCATCCGCCAATCTGCTATTTTTCGTTCAGAAATCAGTAAAAACGGTTTCCATCAGAATACAGCAGAAGGCGCAGATTTACTAAGATTACGTTTGCCATTAACACCTTTATTGTTTCCCCAAATTTCCGGTCATAAGACCCGCTTTGCTATCCGTTTTTTACCATTAGATAGTGAAAAAGGCTCCGTGCCAACTCATTTACCATTTGAATTGGCATGCTGTTAATATTACGAACTAATTATCAGGAAAATTATTATGTCTGAATTACTCACGATTGAATGTCCAACATGTGGTAAGACTGTGGTTTGGGGAAAAATAAGCCCATATCGCCCATTTTGCAGTAAACGCTGTCAATTAATTGACTTAGGCCAGTGGGCAAATGAAGAGAAACGGATACCAAGCCAAAATGAAAACTCCGATAGTGATGATTGGAGTGGACAACCTGAGCAATAATAAATAGCCGCGTTATTAATAATGCGGCTATTGACAACTCAAGCGGTAAGTAATGCAACAATGCTACGATTAGCAGGCGGGAATTCATCAGCAATTAAATCTTTCTGTAATACCCACCGAGAAAGTTGCTCTTCTTTACCGAAAGGTTCATTTTCCCATTCATCCACCAAGAAGAAATACAGGGTAATCAACCTGTCAGGAAAATCATGTTCAACCGTTTTTACCAGCTCATAATGAGTAACTGTAATACCAATTTCTTCCTGTAACTCACGTATTAAAGCCTGTTCAGGCGTTTCTTCTTTCTCAACTTTCCCACCAGGGAATTCCCAGAAACCACCCATATGGACATCAGCATGACGCTGAGTAATAAAAATTTCATGTTGCGTATTTCTGATAATCCCAGCGGCTATATGCAGGTGTTTCTTTTCCATATTACCCTTACTTCTTCATCTATTCTTTTTGATTGCTCAACAACCAAATGCTATATCCAACGTTGCTCACTTAAAACTAACAGTAAAAAGGCGGTTTCCCGCCTTTTCATTGTTACTGCAAGCGCCCGTGGCAATGTTTATATTTTCTACCCGATCCACAAGGACAAGGATCATTACGGCCTACTTTACGAGCTCCACTGGCAATCTGAGCTTCTGTTGTAGACATCAATGCGCCTTTTTCAACCTCATGGCTTAATTGCTGTTGCCTTGCCAAGCGTTCAGCTTCCGCCCGGCGCTGCTGCTCCAATGCCTCTACTTCTTCCGGCAATCTCACTTGAACTTTGCTCAATGTACTAATCACTTCATATTTCAGCGATTCCAGCATGTTTGCAAACATAGCGAAAGATTCACGTTTATATTCCTGTTTTGGATCTTTCTGAGCATAACCACGGAGATGGATCCCCTGACGTAGGTAATCCATTGCTGCCAGATGCTCTTTCCACAACATATCCAGAGTCTGTAACATGATACCTTTTTCGAAATTACGCATCATTTCAATGCCAACAATCTCTTCTTTACGTCTATAGACTTCAACAGCCTGTTCAAGGATACGCTCACGCAACGTCTCTTCGTGTAACTCAGGCTCTTTATCCAACCACTCTTTGATCGGCAACTCTAAATCGAAATCAGTCACTAAACGTTGCTGCAAACCTTCCACATCCCACATCTCTTCCAGAGATTGAGGGGGAATATAAGCATCGATGGTTGCTTTAAATACATCTTCACGAATGCTACCAATGGTTTCACTAACATCACTCACATCCAGTAAGTCGTTACGCTGAGTATAAATAGCACGGCGCTGATCGTTAGCAACATCATCGTATTCTAACAATTGCTTACGTATATCGAAGTTACGGCTCTCCACTTTACGCTGAGCATTAGCAATGGCTTTAGTTACCCACGGATGTTCAATCGCCTCACCCGGTTTCATACCCAGTTTACGCATCATGCCAGTGACACGATCAGAGGCAAAAATACGCATCAGTGAGTCTTCCATTGATAAATAGAAACGGGATGATCCCGCATCCCCTTGACGCCCGGAACGCCCGCGTAACTGATTATCAATACGACGAGACTCATGACGCTCCGTACCGATAATATGCAAACCACCCGCCGCCAGAACCATGTCATGACGCTCCTGCCATGCGGCTTTAATCTCTTCAATCTGAGCTTCTGTGGACTCTGTCAGTTTAGCAATTTCTGCCTGCCAACTACCGCCTAGCACAATATCTGTACCACGACCCGCCATATTAGTTGCAATGGTTACCGTACTCGCTTGACCAGCCTGAGCAATAATGTCCGCTTCCATTGCATGAAATTTGGCGTTAAGTACGTTGTGCTCGATACCCGCGTTAGTCAGTTCACGGGAAACCAGTTCAGATTTTTCAATAGAAATAGTTCCCACCAATACAGGTTGCCCCTTGCTGGTACGTTCTCGGATATCTTCAATGATAGCTTCAATTTTTTCAGCTTCGGTCATATAAACCAGATCTGGCAAATCATTACGGATCATTGGACGGTTTGTCGGAACCACAATGGTATCAAGCTTATAAATAGAGCTAAACTCAAACGCTTCTGTATCTGCCGTACCGGTCATACCCGCCAGTTTTTCATACAACCGGAAGTAGTTTTGGAAGGTAATTGAAGCTAACGTTTGGTTTTCATTCTGAATTTCTACACCCTCTTTAGCTTCAACAGCCTGATGCAATCCATCAGACCAGCGACGCCCCTGCATAGTACGGCCCGTATGCTCATCAACAATAATGACTTCACCATCTTTCACGATATAGTCAACATCACGGGTAAACAGCACATGGGCACGTAGTGCGGCTGTAACATGGTGCATTAACATGATATTGGTTGGCGAATATAGGGATTCACCTTCTTCCATCAAGTTGGCTTCTGCCAGTAATTGTTCAATCAAAACTAAACCGCGTTCCGTCAAGTTAGCCTGACGGGACTTTTCGTCGACAGAAAAATGGCCTTCTCCCTGGAAAGTCTCTGAATCCTCTTTTTCCTGACGAATCAATTTAGGGATCAACTTATTGACTTTGATATAAAACTCAGAACTATCTTCAGCAGGGCCAGAGATAATCAATGGCGTCCGCGCTTCGTCAATCAGAATGGAGTCAACTTCATCCACTAGCGCGTAATGTAGCTTACGCTGAACACGCTCTTCCGGGCTAAATGCCATGTTGTCACGAAGATAGTCAAAGCCATATTCGTTGTTAGTACCATAGGTAATATCCGCAGCATATGCCTGGCGTTTAACGGGTGCCGGCATACCTGGCAGGTTAATACCAACACTCAATCCCAGAAATTCAAACAATGGGCGGTTATTTTCGGCATCACGCTGCGCCAGATAATCATTCACTGTGACTACGTGAACACCATGCCCAGTTAATGCATTCAAATAAGCAGGCAAAGTCGCTGTCAGTGTTTTACCTTCACCAGTGCGCATCTCCGCAATGCAACGTTCATTCAGAACCATACCACCCAGTAACTGAACGTCGAAATGACGCATAGCAAACACGCGCTTACTTGCTTCACGTACTGTTGCAAACGCTTCAGGTAACAGATTTTCCAGCGATTCGCCTTTTTCCAAACGGGCACGGAATTCGACTGTTTTACCCTTCAATTCATCATCAGACAATTTTTCAAACTCTGGCTCCATGCGGTTGATGACATCAACAACTTTACGCATACGACGCAGTGTACGGTCATTACGACTACCAAAAACCTTTGTTAATAATTTAATCAGCATAATCAATTACATCTCAGATAAGGCCGTTATCTCGCAGCCAGCAAATAGTTATTTATTTCGAAAATTTGTAAAAAAACGAAGATTCAGAGGTAAGCAGTAGGACCTGCACGGATACCTTGGGCTTTAGCAATCCAAAACGTCGGAGTATAAGAAGATTGTGATACAACATTCAGGAACGGTATATCTAAAACTGGTTCAGGTGGCTTAGGTTCCCGAATTAATAGTGTATTCAGGGTTTCCAGAACAAGCTGCTGAATACTGGAAGAACTTAACCGGATACTTTGTTTTGCTGTTTCATCACTCATAGGTTGCGAAACAGAAAAAGCAAAAGAAAGCTGTCTGATCACGTTACGTACAGCATGTTGTTGCCAGTAATTAACGCCATTGGCTGGCTGGTGTTGAACATTCTGCAATGAGAATAGATTATCAAAAGCCGATAAAGCCTGATTTTGCCAACTCTGGCTAGGCGAGGTATTAGCTTGTGAAATATTATCGGGAACACCCGCTAAAATGGTAGGAACGCCAATACTTGCCGCAACCACCCCTAATAACAGATGTGACCAGAAATAACGTCTGCCAAATTGTCGCCAAAGATTTAGAATACCCATTAATCCTTCATCATACCGGAGCTACTTTCATTATGCGCGATAGCCGCCCACAATCATTAGATGTTCTTTTTGAAGACGCCGCCGCCGTTGAGAAAAGCCCGCTTCATGTTATCCAGCAACGTGCCTTCGCTTTGTTAAAACTTAACCGTGCCGTTGTCAGCTTGCTTCCCGCACAATTACATCCGTGGTGCCGGGTCGCTAATTATCGCAAACAAATTCTGGTACTGGAAGCAGGAAACGCCAGTTGGATGACCAGATTGCGTTACGAGCTGCCAACGCTGCTTTCTACACTAAGAAGCGAAATTCTACCATCATTGTCATCTATCGACATCAGGATTAACCCATCACTCATGATTAAGCATGGCAATAGTGCGCAGAGCTTCGCAAAAACGATGAGCGATGAGCATAAAACTTTACCGACACGTCAGTTAAGTCAAGAGAGTGCGAAAGAATTAATAATGCTAGCGAACCGTAGTCCAAAAAAGCTGAAGGAAAGATTAGAACGACTAGCTGCACTGGCCGGAGAGAGTGCCAGTACAGCTAAAACGACTAAGCGATAACGCTAAATAAATTTAAGTGCTAACGCTGAATAGTGTTGACGCCGAGTAAAAAACATCAGCGAGAACAAAACCACTGATAACATAACCCACTGATATATCATTGAATTATTATCAGCATACTAGAGAGTTATGCCATTACAGTTGATGGAGCACGAAAAGCCAATGGCATTTCAGCTTCATCTTCGAAAGTAGTCAGCTCCCATGCACTTTCTTGCGCCAGAACTGCCTGCAATAGTTTATTGTTCAACGCATGACCAGATTTGAACGCAGTAAATGCGCCAATGATGTTATAGCCACACATAAACAGATCACCAATTGCATCCAGCATTTTATGGCGAACAAATTCGTCTTCAAAACGCAAGCCATCTTCATTAAGCACACGATAGTCATCAACAACAATCGCACAATCAAAGCTGCCACCTAAACACAACCCTTTAGATTGTAAGTACTCAATATCACGCATAAAGCCAAATGTACGTGCACGACTGATTTGACGAACAAACGCTTCTGCCGAGAAATCCAGACAGTAACTTTGAGTGCTTGAATCAATCGCAGGGTGATTGAAATCAATAGTGAAATCCAAGCTGAAACCATTATAAGGTGCCATCTCTGCCCACTTATCCCCCTCCTCCACACGCACGGTTTCCTTAATACGCAGGAATTTTTTAGATGTGTTCAGCTCTTCAATACCCGCATCCAGCAGCAGGAAAACAAACGGGCTGGCACTACCATCCATAATGGGAATTTCTGGCGCATCAACTTCGATAATAATATTATCGATACCTAACCCCGCAAGCGCTGCATTCAGGTGCTCAACCGTTGAGATTCGCACGTCATGCTCATTTACCAGGCAAGTACAAAGCATAGTATCACGCACGGATTTTGCATCTGCCGGAAAATCAACCGGTGGATTCAAGTCAGTGCGGCGATAGATGACCCCGGTGTTAGCCGGTGCTGGGCGCATTGTTAGCATGACTTTTTTGCCGGTATGTAGACCGACACCAGTCGCCTGAACAATACGTTTAAGTGTCCTTTGTTTGATCATCGTTTTATCTCGCAATGTTATCCATCCTGCCAACCACTATACACTATGATTGGCGGGCAAGTTTAGCACAAAAAGCGGAGAATCCAATTTTTTAGCTATTAATCGGCCTGTTTACGCAAAAATGCAGGAATATCCAAATAATCGGGCTCCTTGCTAGTTTGTACGTTTTGGTCATTCACCACTTTTGCTGCTGGTTTATTTTCTTCAGACAATGAAGACATACCGCCAGGCATTTGCTGATGACGGTGTTCCATTACACTTGACTGAGAAGACTTATTGGTAACCAACGTAATTTCAGGGCGTTTATCCATACCAATACCCGTGGCAACCACAGTCACACGCAACTCATCATTCATGTCTGGATCTAAAGAAGTACCGATCACGACGGTTGCATTATCAGATGCAAATGCACGGATCGTGTTACCCACTGTTTCGAACTCATCCAAACGCAGATCAAAGCCAGCAGTAATGTTAACCAGAACACCACGAGCGCCTGACAAGTCGATATCTTCCAGCAATGGGCTGGATATCGCCATCTCAGCAGCTTCTTCCGCACGATCTTCACCCTGCGCAATACCGGAACCCATCATAGCGTAGCCCATTTCGGACATCACGGTACGCACATCAGCAAAGTCAACATTCATTAGACCTGGACGCGTGATCAGTTCAGCGATACCCTGAACCGCCCCTTTCAAAACATCATTAGCTGCGCCGAAAGCGTCCAGTAGTGAAATGCCGCGGCCAAGTACTTTTAACAGTTTGTCGTTAGGGATAGTAATCAATGAATCCACATGCTTGGACAATTCAGTGATCCCTTGTTCGGCAAACGCCATACGTTTCTTACCTTCGAAATTGAAAGGCTTAGTCACCACAGCAACTGTCAAAATTCCCAGCTCTTTTGCAATCTCAGCCACCACAGGCGCGGCGCCAGTACCGGTACCACCGCCCATACCGGCAGCGATAAATACCATATCCGCACCATCAAGCGCAGTACGCAATGCATCCCGATCTTCTTGAGCAGCAGTACGACCAACCTCCGGGTTTGCACCCGCCCCCAAACCTTTAGTAATACCATTACCAATCTGGATAGTCTGGCCGACAGCAGTTTTACGCAATGCCTGAGCATCCGTATTTACTGCAAAGAATTCAACACCTTCGATGCGTTCACGCACCATGTGCTCAACAGCGTTACCGCCGCCGCCGCCGACGCCGATGACCTTAATCACCGCGTCATTGGTTAATTCTATTGGTTCAAACATAGTTTCTCTCCGCTTTATGCCTTTATATCGAGACTAAAAATAGATGTAGTCTCTGTATAAAATTAAAACTCTTTTTTCAGCCAGCTACTGACTCTCTTAAACCAACGGCTCACTGAAACATGTTTTTCAATATCCGCATCACCATTAAGATGAGAGGCTTTTCCGTAATGCAGCAACCCTACCGCTGTTGAATAATAGGGTTGCTGCGCATAGTCCGTCAGACCAGTAATATTAAGAGGTTGACCGAT
Source organism: Photorhabdus kayaii (assembly GCF_025384895.1). Lineage (NCBI taxonomy): Bacteria > Pseudomonadati > Pseudomonadota > Gammaproteobacteria > Enterobacterales > Morganellaceae > Photorhabdus > Photorhabdus kayaii. Next base: position 39,959 of record NZ_JAJAFZ010000012.1, on the reverse strand, counting down.
ACGCACCTGAGCATGGAACACACGCTGAGCGCATTCAGCCAAACCATCAATCTGAGCACCACCGCCAGTCAAGACAATACCCGCAGCCAGATGGTGTTTAACCCCCTGCTGGCGTAACTGTTCCTGCAATCGCAAGATTTCATCATTCACTAAATTCAGTAATTCGATGTAACGCGGCTCAATGACTTCAGCCAACGTCTGACGCTGTAAGCTACGTGGTGGGCGTCCACCGACACTAGGTACCTCCACACTTTCATCTTTGCTGACCAACGAACCTAGTGCACAACCGTGGCGTACTTTTATCGTTTCCGCATCGCTTGGTGGCGTACCAAAGGCATAAGCAATATCACTGGTGACAACGTTACCGGCATAAGGAATAACTTTGGTATGACGCAGCGCTCCGCCGGTATACACCGCAATATCCATCGTCCCTCCGCCAATATCTACCACGCAAACGCCCAATTCACGCTCGTCTTCGGTCAAAACAGCATAGCTGGCAGCCAACCCGGAAAAAATAAGCTGATCGACTTTCAAGCCACAGCGTTCAACGGCTTTTGCAATATTCTTCGCCATATCATTATGACAGGTAATCAAGTGAACTTTCGCCTGCATACGCACACCGGAAAGCCCCACCGGATTTTTAATGCCTTCCTGATAATCGATAGCATATTCTTGCGGAATAACATGCAGTATTCGGTATTCATCACGTACACGAACTGATTTGGCAGTATGAACAACATTGTCCACATCTTCCTGAGTAACTTCCTCTTCGGAAATAGGAACCATCCCGATTTCATTCTGACAACTGATATGTTTTCCAGATAACGCCAGATAAACAGAGGAAATTTGACAATCTGCCATCAATTCAGCCTGATCGATAGCCCGCTGTACACATTTAACAACCGACTCTAGGTCGTTTACACCGCCTTTATCCATACCGCGGGATGGACAGCTTCCCACCCCGATAATATTAACCATACCATCGGGCAGAATTTCACCAACAAGGGCAGATACCTTTGCTGTGCCAATCTCTAGGCCAACTACTAATTTTCTGTCCGTCGATTTGATCATCGTTGTTCTGCCTGCCTCATATAATTATTGCCAGTAATTGTTTATTGCCCTTTGACCGGAGCATTAGGATCACCCATTGGTAAAGATGCCCAACCTACCGCGGCACCACTGTCATAACGCAAATCCACATAATCTACCCTTTTCTCTGTGTTCTGCTGTAACAGCGGATAAAGCTCGATAAAACGTTTAATACGGCCTGTTGCATCCATTCTTCCCAGCTTTAGCTGGATACCATTATCCAGAGTCAGTTGCCAGGAACGACGCGCAGTCATTGCCGCCGCTTTTAATTTCAGTTTATTGGCAGCGAGAAGTTTAGCCATGGCTCGGTAACCATCAAGTACTTCTTTTTCACTGCCTTGTGGGCCATAAAGCATCGGGAAATACCCTTTAGCTCCCCATTCAGCCGGAATGCTGAATACCTGACCTTCGGCATCCAGCATCTGTGTGTCATTCCAGCGCACATAAGGGATATATTCTACCAGATGAATTCTCAGTTCATCAGGCCACTGTTTGCGGACAGTGACTTGCCTTATCCACGGCATCCGTTCAATTTGTTGCTGAATGATATTCACATCCTGCGTCATGAAAGTTCCCGGTTGCCCTAATGACAAAATTGCTTGCCGGATATCATCGTTGGTAGTGTAGTGACGCTCACCCGTTACCACCAATTTTGAAATAGGCAATCTGTTAGCATCTTTCATCCAGTTAAGGACGGCCAAACCTCCCCAAATAATGGTCCCAAGTACCATCAGGAAGAAGATAAGCCCTGCCAGATAAGAGCCGTTACTAGGACGGGAACTGCTATTTTCATTATCCCGTCCCCTCACTTTCAGGGCCGCTTGAGACATATCAATCAGCCAACTCCAAAATCTTTACCACCAACTGTGAAAAACTTAATCCAGCCTGACGCGCAGCCATCGGCACCAAGCTGTGACTGGTCATCCCCGGAGAGGTATTCACTTCCAACAGATAGAAATCACCATCAGTATCCATCATGACATCAACTCGCCCCCAACCACTGCATCCAACTGACTGATAAGCTTTAAGCGCCAGTTCTGTCAATTGCTGCTCTTTTTCATCACTTAAGCCACTTGGACAAAAATATTGTGTTTCTTCAGACCAATATTTTGCATCATAGTCATAAAAAACAGCAGCGGGTTGAATACGAATAGAAGGTAAAGCCGCATCACCAAGGATGGCTACTGTGTATTCCGGGCCGTTCAACCATTTTTCTACCAGCAAGTCAACGTCATAACGAAACGCTGCCTCTAATGCGCCACGCAACTCTGAAATCTCATCAACCTTAGTCATACCAACACTGGAACCTTCCAGACTTGGCTTAACAATTAATGGCAAACCTAAATCTGCTACATATTCTTGGAGTTGAGAATCAGTCAATCGTTCAAATTGCTGAGAATTAATTGAAACATATGGCGAAACAGTCAACCCAATTCCCTGCCATAACTGTTTTGTACGCAATTTATCCATTGACAGTGCAGAGGCCATCACGCCACTACCGGTATAGGGTAACTGCAAAAATTCCAATACACCTTGCAAAGTACCGTCTTCCCCACCACGCCCATGAAGCGCGATAAAGACTTTCTCAAATCCAGCTTCTTTAAGTTGAGTCACAGGAAAATCTTTTGTATCAACTGGATATGCATCAATACCCGCTTCTCTCAATCCAGCCAACACGGCTTGTCCCGATAACAGCGAAACTTCACGCTCAGCGGAAGTTCCGCCCAACAGTACCGCGACTTTCTCAGCCATTGTGTTTTTCCTCATTCAAAGATGGCTGTAATTTCGTTTCAGCCAGATTACGCGCTATTTTGCCTATATTGCCGGCCCCTTGAACCAGAATTAAATCATTACCATCCAGCACCTGTGCCAATGCAGCGGTCACCTTTGCCGGATCAGAGACCAAAATCGGATCTAACTTACCGCGGCTACGGATAGTACGGCACAACGAACGACTATCTGCCCCCGGAATAACCACTTCACCCGCAGAGTAAACATCCAACATCAGCAATACATCTACCTGATTCAATACATTGGCAAAGTCATCGTACAAATCACGGGTACGGGTATAACGATGAGGTTGAAATATCATCACAATCCGTTTATCCGGCCAGCCCGCGCGAGCGGCTTTAATGGTTGCATCCACTTCCGTTGGATGATGACCATAATCATCAACCAACATCGCACTGCCACCTTTGCCGTTAACATGTTCCAGAGGAAAATTCCCCAAAAAATCAAAACGGCGCCCGGTTCCCTGAAAACCTGCCAACGCAGCCAAAATATCACTGCCAGAAATCCCTTCCTCAGTCGCAACAGCCACTGCTGCCGCCGCATTCAGCGCATTATGGCGGCCCGGTGCATTCAATACGACTTTCAGATCTGCCATATCTTGACGACTAACAGTAAAATATCCCTGAGCACCTTTTTGCTGATAATGGGTGATACGTACGTCCGCGTCCTCACTAAAACCATACGTCGTGATATAGCGCCCAACACGAGGAATTAACTCTTTGGCAACCGGATCATCAATGCACATGACTGCACGCCCGTAAAAAGGTAGGTTGTGCAAGAAGTTGATAAACGTCTGTTTCAAGTTTTCGAAGTCACCATGATAGGTATCCATATGGTCTGCTTCGATATTCGTAATGACCGCCACCATCGGCTGCAAATGCAAGAAAGAAGCATCACTTTCGTCAGCTTCCGCAATTAAATAACGGCTACTGCCAAGACGAGCATGCGTTCCTGCTGCTTTAACTAAACCACCATTAACAAAAGTGGGATCTAAACCAGCCTGTGCATAGATGCTAGAAATCATCGCTGTTGTTGTCGTTTTACCGTGAGTCCCGGCAATAGCAATACCATGACGGTAGCGCATCAGTTCTGCCAACATCTCTGCTCTGCGAATAACCGGAATTCGGGCCTCACGAGCAGCAACAATTTCCGGGTTATCCGCCAAGATTGCGCTTGAAGCCACAACAACACTGGCATCCAGTATATTTTCAGGACGATGATTAAAATAAATCTGAGCGCCCAACTTAGTCAGTTGACGAGTTACCGGGTTTGGTGCCAAATCAGATCCACTAATCTGATAACCTTCATTAGCCAACACTTCGGCGATCCCCCCCATGCCAGCACCACCAATGCCAACAAAGTGGATGTGCCTGACTTTTCTCATCTCAGGCACGAAAACTCTTAATTTCGCCAGTTGTTGTGTATTCACGTTTTCTTCTTCACTATATATGTTTGCTTCACCGCCCCTTTTAAGGCGGTCTAAATCATTTTTTTGCCGCATCGATTAATGCCGCCGATACTCGCTCAGTTGCATCAACAATTGCTGCTGAACGGGCTTTTACCGCCATTTCCAGCAATTGTGGCCGTTGCCATTGAGTTAATAATTCGATTACTGCATCAACCGTAAATTGGGGTTGCTCCAATATTCTTGCTGCGCCAACCTTTTCTAGAGGTAACGCATTCCAGTATTGCTGACGATCTTTATGCTGAAATGGCACAAAAATCCCAGGTAATCCCGCCGCTGACACTTCACTAACCGTCAACGCGCCAGAACGACAAATCACCACATCAGCCCAAGCATAAGCTTGTGCCATATCGTCAATAAATTCAGTAATCTTATGTTCGCATTTAACTGAATTGTCATAGGCATTCTGAACACTCTCTTTAGCCCCTTTGCCTGTCTGATGCCAAAGAGTAATTTTATCACCCATACGGGCAGCAATTTCAGGCATTGCCTGGTTAAGAATTCTCGCCCCCTGACTGCCACCAACAACCAGAACTCGAATCGGACCTTCACGCCCTGCCAAACGTTGTTCAGGTACAGGCAGTGTCAACACATCTTCGCGAACAGGATTGCCAACAACGGGCGCTTTTGGAAATGCGCCGGGAAATGCTTGTAAAACAGTCGTAGCGATTTTAGCCAGCCACCGGTTTGTCAGCCCGGCAATACCATTCTGTTCATGCAATACAACCGGAACACCGCACATCCACGCAGCAACGCCGCCGGGACCAGAAACATATCCCCCCATGCCAAGCACGACATCTGGCTGATAGCGACGCATAATCGCCTTTGCCTGACGGATTGCTTTGAAAATTCGGACCGGGGCAGCCAACAATGCTTTGATCCCTTTACCTCGCAGACCAGAAATCTGAATAAATTCAATATCAATGCCATGTTTTGGCACTAAATCGGCTTCCATACGATCCGCTGTTCCCAACCAGAGAACGTCCCAGCCCTGGTCTTTTAAATGATGAGCTACAGCCAGACCCGGGAAGACATGTCCTCCAGTTCCACCTGCCATCACCATCAAACGCCGGGTTTTGCCACTCATCGGGGGCTCCTTACAAACGCTTGAGCTTTTGCCAAGCGTGTTTCAAAATCAATTCTTAATAGCAATACGATAGCTGTCGACATAATCAGCAAACTTGAACCACCGTAACTAATCAAAGGTAAAGTCAAACCTTTAGTCGGTAACATACCTGCGGCGGCCCCAACGTTAACCAGAGCTTGGAAACTAAACCAAATACCCACCGAACAAGCCAGAAAACCCGAAAAACGCTGATCCATTTGTAATGCGCGGCGACCTATCGTCATTGCGCGAAAAGCGACGAAGAATATCATTAACAACACCAAAACCACACCTACGTAACCTAATTCTTCTGCCAAAACAGAGAAAATAAAGTCAGTATGTGCTTCCGGCAGGTATTCCAGTTTCTGTACTGAATTTCCTAGTCCTTGCCCTAAAAACTCCCCTCGACCAAAAGCCATCAAAGATTGCGTTAATTGATAACCTTTGCCGTATGGATCTTCCCAAGGGTCCAGAAAGGAAGTTACACGGCGTATACGGTAAGGTTCAGCAATGATTAACAAAACCACCGCGAATACCCCTGAACCAATAATTGCTAGAAACTGCCATAATTTTGCCCCGGCCAGAAATAGCATTGCCAACGTTGTTACAAACAGTACAACCACTGTTCCCAAGTCAGGTTGAGCCAGAAGTAACACTGCTAACACGACCATCACGCCCATTGGCTTACAGAATCCCCAAAAGTTATTCCGCACTTCTTCTACTTTGCGCACCAAATAACTGGCGAGATAGCAAAATAGAGAAAGTTTCGATAACTCAGCAGGTTGAATTCTCAAAGGCCCAATGGCAATCCAACGCGATGCACCATTTACTGAATTTCCCACCACCAGGACAACCAGCAACAAAATAATGGAAATAAGCAGCATCAGATTGCTATAGCGTTGCCAGAAATCCATCGAGATACGCAATGTAATCAATGACAACCCGAAAGCCAGCAAGAGATAAATCGCATCACGCTTAGCAAACAGAAACGGATCTTCTGCAAGACGCTGCCCAACCGGCATCGATGCTGATGTCACCATAACAAAGCCGATAATTCCTAATCCGAGTGTCAGCCAAACCAGTGTGCGATCATACAACACCATATTGGTGGCATCAGTTTCACGGCCACCAATAACCCAGTCTTTTAATCTACTGAATCCCGGAATAGACATCAGCCCAACTCCTTTGCCAAACGGGCAAATTCATGACCGCGCTGTTCAAAATTACGGAACTGATCAAGGCTTGCACAAGCAGGAGATAACAGCACCATGTCACCAGCCACCAGACGCGGAGCAATATCACGTATCGCCTGTTCCATAGTTTCAGTCAATATCGCTATTTCCGGGCGGAGTTGAGCCAACTGTTTTCCATCCCGACCAAAGCAGTAAAGCTGAACTTTATTCCCGCTCAGGAAAGGTTTAAGCGGAGAAAAATCTGCCGACTTACCATCACCACCTAATAGCAAATAAAGCGAGCCCTCCAGGTTCAGACCATCAAGTGCCGCCACCGTACTGCCAACATTGGTCGCCTTAGAATCGTTAATCCAACGCACCCCGTTGTTCAGACGAACAAGCTGGAAACGGTGGTCAAGTCCCGGATAAACCGTCAATGTTGCCAAACTGGCTTCACGAGGAATACCAACCGCATCAGCTAAAGCCAATGCAACCAACCCATTGACGTAGTTATGTCGTCCAGTCAGCTTAATTTCATTTGTCGCCAGCAGTGATTGGTTGTGAACTTTCAAAAAGGCATTTTCACTATCAAGCTGGTAGTCACCACAATCGACACCAAAGCTGACACAACGGCTATCCATACCCGTTTCAGGCAGTGTCAGGGGATCTTGAGCATTCACAATACATCTTTTCGCCTGACGATAAATCCTCAGTTTAGCCGCCCGGTACTGAGATACCCCCTGAGGATAACGATCCATATGGTCCTCAGTCACATTAAGCACAGCGGCGGCTGTTGCGTTCAGGCTATATGTAGTTTCCAACTGGAAACTGGAGAGCTCTAAGACATAAAGCTGACAAGATTTCTTCAACAATTCTAATGCAGGTAGGCCAATATTACCGCCAACACCCACCTGCCAATTAGCCGCTTTCGCCATTTCACCGACAAGACTGGTAACGGTACTTTTACCATTAGAACCCGTAATGGCGACTATCGGGGCTGTTGCTTCACGGCAAAACAACTCGATATCACCAACAATTTCAATACCTGCATTAGCCGCAGCCTGCAATTCCGCCGTTGCCAAAGCAACGCCTGGGCTTACAACAATCAAGTCAGTATCCATCAACCAGCCAACATTCAGGCTTCCACTGTGACACTCAACACCAGCGGGCAGTTTATCCTTGCCGGGTGGTACCGCACGAGTATCTATCACACGAGGGATCACCCCTCGTGCCATAAAAAAGTCAACACAGGAGAGACCCGTCAGCCCCAACCCGATAATGACGACTTTTTTACCCAAATAATCCGCCATGATTAACGTACCTTCAATGTTGCCAAGCCAATCAGCACTAGCATCAGAGAAATAATCCAAAAACGCACAATAACACGCGGTTCTGGCCAGCCTTTCAATTCATAATGATGGTGAATAGGTGCCATACGGAAAATACGCTGCCCGCGCAGTTTAAAAGAACCCACCTGTAAAATAACTGACAGGGTTTCCACCACAAATACACCGCCCATAATCACCAGTAGAAACTCTTGGCGTAGCAACACAGCAATCGTCCCCAGTGCACCACCTAATGCCAAAGAGCCCACATCTCCCATGAAAACCTGAGCCGGATAAGTGTTGAACCACAAGAAACCTAGTCCTGCGCCAACAATCGCAGTACAGACGATAACCAGCTCACCAGCATGGCTCAGATAAGGGATATGCAGATAGTTAGCAAAATTGACATTACCTGTCGCCCATGCCACTAAAGCAAAACCAGCGGCAACAAAAACGGTTGGCATAATTGCCAAACCATCCAATCCGTCAGTCAAATTCACTGCATTACTGGTTCCGACAATCACAAAGTAGGTCAACAGAATATAAAGCACACCCAGTTGCGGCATCACATCTTTAAAGAATGGCACGACCAATTGTGTTGCCGGAGTATCTTTACCGAAACTGTACATTGCAAACGCTACCCCCAATGCCAGGACGGACTGCCAGAAATACTTCCAACGGGCAATCAACCCCTTAGTATCTTTGCGCACAACTTTGCGGTAATCATCCACGAAACCAACAATGCCGTAACCAATCAGCACAATCAGCACGCACCAAACATAGGGGTTATTCAAGCGCACCCACAACAGTGTAGAAATCGTAATTGAAAGTAAAATCAGCAAACCACCCATCGTCGGCGTACCACGTTTGCTAAAGTGAGATTCCGGCCCATCATTGCGAACAACCTGCCCAATTTGTAATTTTTGCAGAAAGGCGATCATACGCGGCCCCATCCACAATGCGATAGCCAAAGCAGTCAGCAGGCTGACGATAGCCCTAAACGTCAAGTAAGAAAAGACGTTAAAGCCGGAGTGATATTTGACCAAATATTCGGCCAGCCAAACTAACATGTAAAGCTCTCCTGTAATGCGTGGACAACATCTTCCATTGTGGTATTACGCGAACCTTTAACTAACACTGAAAAGACTTTGTGTTGTTGTAATAGTGGAACTAATGTTGCGATCAATGCAGCTTTATCCGCAAAATGCTGACCACAACCGCTCGCTTCACTAACATGAATACTTAATTCGCCCACACTGAACACACTATCGATACCGCTAGAAGCTGCGGTTTCACCAATCTGACGATGGTAATCTGCTGACTGTTCACCCAATGCCCCTATATCGCCAACAACCAGTACTCGGTAACCCGGCATCTGTGATAACACCTGAACTGCAACGGTCATTGAACCGACATTGGCGTTATAAGTATCATCAAGCAGCAATTTTCCTTCTGCCAGATTGATTGGAAACAACCGCCCTGGTACCGCTTTCAGCTCAGACAAGCCCAAACGGATATCTCGCAGGGTTGCGCCAACAGAAATGGCTAACGCACTGGCCGCTAACGCATTGGCGATATTGTGTTTTCCAGGCAACGGCAAATTGATTTCTGTGCTACCAATAGGCGTATGCAGACAAAAATCCGTAGTCAGTTGTTTAACCTGAACATCTGTAGCGTAAAAATCAGCACCTGATGCTTGTTGCATGGAAAAACGCTGTACTGTTTTGTCGCCAATAACCTGCTGCCAGTGAGTCCAATCATTGCTTTCCATATTGATAATGGCCGTACCTTTCTCTGAAAGACCGGTAAAAATCTCGCCCTTAGCTTTTGCAATACTCGCCAGAGAGCCAAAATCCGCTAAGTGCGCAGCAAACAGGTTATTAATTAACGCTGTTTCTGGCAGGGTCATTTTTGCGGTATAGGCAATTTCACCAACATGACTTGCACCTAATTCAACCACAGCAAACTCATGTTGTTCTGTCAGCCTGAACAATGTCAGCGGCACACCGATATCATTATTCAGATTACCTGCGGTATAGAGCGTGTCACCACATTGGCGCAAAATCGCGGCGGTCATCTCTTTTACCGATGTTTTGCCGGACGAACCCGTCAACGCAACAACACGGGCATTACTCCGCTGGCGAACCCAACTCGCTAATTTACCCATGGCTAAACGAGTATCTTTAACCACGACCTGTGGAAAGTTAATATCCAATACGCGGCTGACAAGCAAAGCACTGGCACCAGCTTTGGCTGCATCAGCACAAAAATCATGAGCATCAAAACGCTCACCTTTCAAGGCAATAAACAAACTGCCATTTCCAACCTGACGGCTGTCAGTAGTCACATCACTAATACAAATATTTGCTGCCTGCTGCTCAGTAACCTGATTCAATACGCCATCCGTTACTTGTGCCAGTTGTTGCAGAGTAAGGGAAATCATGCAATCACCCCCAGTAACTGAGCAACAGTCAACCGGTCTGAGTAATCCAAGCGACGATGGCCTACCAATTGATAATCTTCATGGCCTTTACCCGCTATCAATACAACATCATCTGCTTTTGCCTGCATAATAGCGTTGGTTACCGCTTCAACACGGCCATGAATCGTTATCGCACCTCCCGGATCAAGAAAACCCGTTAAGATGTCAGTAACAATTGCCTGTGGCTCTTCATTGCGCGGATTATCATCTGTAACAATCACATAATCGGCCCACTGTTCTGCAACGCCCCCCATCAATGGGCGTTTACCTTTATCACGATCACCACCACAACCAAAAACGCACCAAAGTTTACCCTTACAATGTAAACGTGCGGCTATCAAAGCTTTCTCCAGCGCATCAGATGTGTGAGCATAATCAACGACGACAACGGGTTTATCCGGTGCCGAGAATACTTCCATTCGTCCACAGACAGGTTCCAAGCAGGAAGCTGTTGCAAGCAGTTTTTCCAGCGGATAATCCAGAGCTAATAAGGTGGAAAGCGCCAACAACAGGTTGCTGACATTAAATGCTCCCATCAGGGCACTATCAATTGTACCGCCTCCCCAACTGGACTCGAAGGTAATGGATACCCCTTTATCGTGATACTTTATTTCACGCGCCGCTAACCAACGCCCCTGCCAATTTTCCGGCAGACAGTTTTCCATCGTCACAGCAACCGCTTGCGGTAAACGGGACAACCATTTCAATCCAATATCATCATCAGCATTAATGATTTGTTGTTTCACATTATGCGTGGAAAACAGCAACCATTTAGCTGCTTCGTAGTGCGCCATATCACCATGATAATCAAGATGATCACGGCTCAAGTTGGTAAACACTGCCGCTTCAAACGACAACGCAGCTACACGCCCCTGAACCAGTCCATGAGAAGAGACTTCCATTGCCGCAAAAGTCGCCCCTTGCCGAACAAGTTGTTGCAAATCCAGTTGAATATCAACAGCCGAGCCTGTGGTATTTTCACTTGGCGCCACATGCCCCAGTAAACCATTACCGACAGTTCCCATCACGGCACTGGTTTCCCCCAATCCGTGACTCCACTGAGCAAGTAATTGGGTAGTGGTTGTTTTACCATTGGTTCCGGTTACACCAATCAAGTGCAACTTATCACCAGGGTGACAATAAAACTCACCAGTTAACTGTGACAACTTATTATTCAAATCGTTCACATAAACAACCGGAACACCGTGCATAATCTGTACGGTTCCGCTATTGGCCTCGCCCTGGGCTTCTGCAATAACCGCCGCAACCCCTTGTGCGATGGCTTGAGGAATGTAGTCTCGACCATCTGCCTGGTGCCCTTTAATGGCAACAAACAGATCTCCGGCAGCCGATTTACGGCTGTCCAATGTCATTTCGCGTAACGCACGCACTGGGGCGTCAATACCCAATGGCGCAAGTAAATCGCGTAGATTACGATCTGCCACCTGTATCCTCTTTCTTATTAATCACAAATTCGTTTTTATCACCTGCCGCCAAAGCATCTGGCTCCACATTCATGATGCGTAGAACACCCCCCATGATGGTGCCAAATACTGGCGCAGAAACCGCACCACCGTAATACTTACCTGCCTGTGGCTCATTAATAATCACAACCAGAGCAAACCTTGGGTTACTTGCAGGGGCAACCCCTGCGGCGTAAGAGATATATCGATTAATGTACTTGCCATCCGGCCCGACTTTCTTCGCAGTACCCGTTTTGATTGCAATCCGATAACCTTTTATTGCGGCCGTTACTCCGCCGCCACCGGGCAAAGCCACACTTTCCATCATATGAACGACCGTACGCATAATTGGCTCAGGAAAGACTCTGGTGCCTGGTACGGGTGGATCAACTTTGGTAATCGACAGGGGACGATAGATACCCATGCTGCCAATCGTTGCATAGACCCGTGCTAACTGTAATGGCGTAACCATCAACCCGTAGCCGTAAGAAAAGGTAGCCCTATCAAGATCTGACCACCGTTGTCTGTTTATTGGATATAAGCCACTGCTTTCTCCGACCAACCCCAGATTGGTCGGTTTTCCCAACCCAAAACGAGAATAAACATCCACTAACTCTGTCGCAGGCATCGCTAACGCCAGCTTAGAAACACCAACGTTACTTGATTTTTGTAAGATACCAGTGATAGATAATTCAGAATAACGGCCTACGTCTCTAATTTCCTTGCCGCTAATCCTATAAGGTATTGTATTAATAACGGTATTTTCTTTGACAATACCATCATTCAGCGCAGCCATGACCACCATAGGCTTAACAGTGGAACCTGGCTCTAAAATATCGGTGATAGCACGGTTACGCATTACTTCTTTGGGCGTATTGATACGATTATTTGGGTTATAAGATGGGCTGTTTGCCATTGCCAGCACTTCTCCGGTATTAACATCTACTAATACTGCTGTACCGGATTCTGCTTTATTAAAGGCCACCGCATTGGTTAATTCGCGATAAACCAGCGCCTGTAAACGTTCATCAATACTCAATACCAGATTGTGTGCCGCCAGACTATCCACAGATGAAATATCTTCGATGACACGGCCAAAGCGATCTTTACGTACAGTCCGCTCACCCGGTTGCCCCGTCAACCAACGATCAAAACTTTTTTCTACGCCTTCAATACCCTGACCATCAACGTTGGTCACGCCAATAATATGTGCCGTTACCTGACCTGACGGATAATAACGCCGGGATTCCTGACGCAAATAAATTCCCGGTAATTTCAGTTTATGAATATAATCGCCAACTGATGGGTTAACCTGACGCGCTAAATAAACAAAACGGCCTTTTGGATTAACGCTAACTTTGTCAATAAGCTGTTCAAGAGGCAAATTAATAGCATCAGATAAAGCTTTCCAGCGGGTATCACCCGTAATTCCCCCTTGTTCAAATACCTCTTTCGGATCTGCCCAAACAGCATTTACTGGAACGCTAACAGCCAGAGGTCGGCCCATTCGGTCACTGATCATACCGCGAGCGGTAGGGACTGATTGCACGCGCAGGGAACGTAAATCACCTTCTTTAACCAGTTGATCAGGATTGATGACCTGCAAATAAGTCACTCTCAGCAATAAGGCAATTAAAGCTACAGCAATCCCCCCGCATAACAAAGCAAAACGCCAGCTAACAAAACTGGCTTTTTTATCTTCTTGCCTTTTTAACTTCACGGGGCGTGCTGCTTTCATCTCTTACCTTTTTAATAATTAAATTAACTCACTGTGAAACAACAATGTTTTCCTGAGCAGGGTTAACATGCTGCATATGCATTTTTTCAACAGCTATCCTCTCAACCCGGCTGTGATCACCCAAAGCATTTTCTTCGAGGATCAAATTGCGCCACTCGATATCTAATGCATCACGTTCCACCACCAGATGCTCTCTTTCAGCCGTCAACAAGCGAGTTTCATGTGCAGTAGTTACAACAACTATGGCCGAAACCAGTACAACAACTAGAAGAATTAACGGTATCTTGGCATTCTTGAGCAAATCGCTGCCGATAATACCGGTTAATCCGTGACGTTCACCTGCCATTATTCACTAACTTTTTCAGCAAAACGCAAAACAGAACTACGAGCCCGTGGGTTATTAGCCACTTCTTCCTCTGGAGGTTTCATCTTGCCAATCGGTTTCAAGCTACGCCCGCCTCGTGCTTTCAGTTGCTCTTCTGTGAGTGGCAATCCTGCCGGTACTTGTGGCCCTCGACTATTCTGACGAATAAATCGTTTAACAATACGATCTTCCAGCGAATGGAAACTAATCACTGAAAGTCTCCCCTGCGGTGCAAGCACTTGTAATGCCCCCTCCAGCGCCTGCTCAATCTCTTCCAGCTCACTGTTGATATAAATCCTAATAGCCTGGAAACTCCTGGTTGCTGGATGCTTATGTTTTTCTTTTACCGGGCTGGCCTGAGCAATCAAATCGGCTAGCGCTTTTGTTCGGGTAATTGGCTCTTCCTGATTGCGTGCCACAATGGCTCTGGCAATGCGTTTGGCGAAACGCTCTTCACCAAATGTTTTCAATACCCAAGCAATATCATCTGCTGTTGCGTTCATCAGCCATTCTGCTGCTGACTGCCCGCGAGTCGGGTCCATCCGCATATCTAGCGGCCCATCACGCATAAAAGAAAAACCGCGTTCCGGATCATCCAACTGGGGCGAAGAAACACCTAAATCCAGTAATACACCATCAATTTTGCCGATTAGCCCGGCTTTTTCTGTATAGTGAGCCAATTTAGAAAATGGCCCATGTACAATTGAAAAACGTGGATCTGTAATCGTTTTCGCCACTTCAATCGCCTGAGGATCTCGATCAATGGCAATTAAGCGGCCTGCCGTCCCCAATTGCGACAAAATCAGACGTGAATGCCCTCCACGGCCAAATGTGCCATCAATATAGATGCCATTTTCACGAATATTCAGTCCGTTGACTGCTTCATCCAACAATACGCTGGTATGTTTAAAATGACTATTTGCCATATTTATAGTGATAATTCCTGTAGCCGTACTGATAAAGGTTCCTGTGTGGATTGCTCAGCTGCAATATCATCTTTAACCTGTTGATACCAAGCCTGTTCATCCCACAGTTCAAATTTGTTGAACTGACCAACCAGCATGACCTCTTTGACTAGCCCTGCATGCTGACGCAATGTATTAGCTAACAAAAGACGTCCTGCACTATCCATCTGGCATTCACTGGCATGACCTAAAAGTAAACGTTGCACCCGACGCTCCGCCGGATTCATGCTGGATAAGCGAGAAAGTTTTTCTTCAATAATCTCCCATTCAGATAATGTATAAAGCAACAAGCATGGTTGATGAAGGTCAATGGTACAAACCATTTGCCCTTGTGATTCCTCATTTAGCATAGCCCGGTATCGGGTAGGTACGGTGAGCCGCCCCTTGCTATCGAGATTTATCTGCGTTGCTCCACGAAACATCCTCAGGTCGCCCCTGGTGATCAAAAATTACCACTTTATCCCACTAATCCCCACAATAAGGAGTTTACGGATGGGATGAAAACCTTGTCAAGCCAGAGCCGATGCGCTTTAGCTATATTTGATGGCAGGATTTTGGCTGTTGGGAGGCATAATTATTAAATTTAGCAATATCAATAATAATTAACACCATGATAATTCTGAATAATTTTACAAGCACAGGGAGAATAAATGTTTACGGCAAAATAATGAAAAAATAGTTGTGTGATTAATTTATTTACATAATTTACATTTCATTACTATTTAACCACCGTGCAGCAATGTTTATCATTCTATTCGATGCATTCAACACTCAAACTAACTAGCAACAAAAAGCCACAAGATAAATATTATTAAAATCAATTTAATATATAAAAGACGGTAAAAAAACGGGAGTAAATAGACAAATCCCAAACTCAAATAAGCGCTGTTCCATGCGCTTCTTCCTACTGAATAATTTATGTATGAACGAAATTGCTATTTGCTCGCGCTAAAACACCTCTTTTAAGACAGATCTGACAACCAAAACCCCCCATCAGAAAATTAATGAGGGGTTTTTATCATATTTTCCGACTCAGGCTTCCTCGCCGACATAAGTCACGATGTATCCGTGTGATACCTGGCCCTGGCTTCTGCTTTTCATCCAGACTTGCTAACACCAGTTCCAATACCCGTTCAGCAATTTCACGATGACGCTGCGCTACAGAAAGCACTGGACATTCAAGGAAATCCAGTAATTCATGATCACCAAAAGTCGCAATAACCAATTGATTTGGTAAACGGCCGCTGTGTTTTAGCGTAACATCCATGACTCCCTGTAACAGGGCAAAAGAGGTGGTGAACAACGCTTGTGGCATTGGATGAGTTTCTAACCATGTGGTGAACACTTCAGCAGCCGCATCACGCTCATAGCTGTTTGAGTAAAGATACATCACTTTACGAGGGTCATCTTTCCATGCTTCACGGAACCCCTGTTCACGCAGAAAACTGACTGATAATTCAGGTAATGCACCGAGATAAAGCACAGATTCAGCAGAGAATTGACGAAATTCTTGCGCCAACATCTTTGCATCTTCAAAATCATCACCCACTACGCTGATAAAGTGTTCATTTTCGAGTGCCCGATCGAGAGCAATAATAGGCAAAGAACGATTTGCCCAGCGTTGATAAAAAGGATGCTCCGGCGGTAATGCGGTAGAAACAATAATTGCATCCACCTGACGTTGTAGCAGGTGTTCAACACAGCGCATTTCATTATCAGGTTGGTCTTCCGAACAGGCTATCAATAACTGATAGCCACGCTGACGAGCCTGACGTTCCAAATAATTAGCAATACGGGTATAGCTGGTATTTTCTAAATCTGGAATAACCAAACCAATAGAACGGGTACGTCCTGCACGGAGACCGGCTGCCACAGCATTAGGATGGTAATTATGCTCTCTGACCACTGCCATCACTTTTTCTACCGTTTTATCACTGACACGGTATTGCTTGGCTTTACCATTAATTACATAACTGGCCGTTGTGCGTGAAACACCTGCAAGGCGGGCGATTTCATCCAGTTTCACATTAACTCCTTCATAGACCCCAAAAAGGCCCTACTTTATCGCAGAGCCTGATAAATGTATGCACATAGCCCCGCAGTTTGCGATTTTTCATCGCATAATTTTATCCCCACGAGAGACACCGACAATACCCGAACGAGCAACTTCAACAATTTCAGCAACATCCCGAACAGCATCGAGAAAGGCATCCAATTTATCGCTGGTTCCCACCAACTGTACGGTATATAAGGTCGAAGTCACATCAACGATCTGCCCACGGAAGATGTCAGTACTGCGTTTGATCTCTTCACGTCCATATCCACTGGCCTGCAATTTGACTAGCATAATCTCACGCTCTACATGAGAACCCGGTGCCAACTCGCTGACTCGTAACACATCCACCAACTTGTGCAACTGTTTTTCAATCTGTTCAAGTACCCTTGCATCGCCCTTAGTCTGAATTGTCATCCGCGATAATGTCGGATCATCAGTTGGGGCGACAGTTAAACTTTCAATGTTGTAGCCACGTTGGGAAAACAGACCAACAACCCGGGACAAAGCCCCTGATTCGTTTTCAAGTAATACAGATAAAATCCGGCGCATAATCAGGTTCTCTCCGTTTTGCTTAACCACATCTCATCCATTGCTCCTCCACGGATCTGCATAGGATATACATGTTCAGTTTCATCCACAGTGATATCAACAAATACCAGCCGCTGATTTTCAGTCACCTCTTTCAAGGCTTCGGCCAATTTACTTTCCAATTCATCATAACGTTGAATAGAAATGCCAACATGACCGTAAGCCTCAGCCAATTTGACAAAATCAGGCAAGGATTCCATATAAGATTGAGAGTGACGACCGGCATAAATCATATCTTGCCATTGTCTTATCATCCCCAAGAAACGATTATTCAAGTTCAGAACCAGTACCGGCAACCCATATTGCAACGCGGTAGACAACTCCTGAATATTCATCTGAATACTGCCATCCCCCGTAACACAGACTACCGTCGCTTCCGGTTTCACCAATTTAACGCCCAAAGCAGCCGGTAAACCAAATCCCATCGTTCCCAAACCACCGGAACTGATCCAACGCCTTGGTTTATCAAATGGGTAATGCAATGCAACAAACATCTGATGCTGCCCAACATCTGAAGTGACGTAAGCTTCACCCTTCGTCAGACGATAGAGAACCTCGATAGCCGCTTGTGGTTTAATTTTTTCACCACTGCGATCAAAACTGAGACATTTACGGCTACGCCATTGCTGAATAGATAACCACCAATCTTTTAGCGCATCGGGATCTTGTGTATCTTCTACTGTCTCCAGCAACGCCAGCATTTGCCTAAGCACCTGTTTAGCATCACCGACAATAGGTACATCTGCGGAAACCGTCTTCGAAATTGATGTTGGATCAATATCAATATGTAATACCGTTGCTTCCGGGCAATATTTTTCCAGATTATTGGTTGTACGATCATCAAAACGTACACCGACAGCAAAAATGACATCTGAATTATGGATTGCTTTGTTAGCTTCGAATGTACCATGCATACCGAGCATGCCCAGGCTTTGCAGATGAGTTGCAGGGAAACTGCCTAATCCCATCAAGGAGCTCACAACAGGGATATTGAATTTTTCTGCCAATACCAGTAATTCTGCTGAACAATCTGCGTTAATCACCCCTCCGCCTACATATATGACGGGTTTTTTCGCATTCAATAATTTGCTTAATGCTCGCTTAATCTGCCCTTTGTGTCCTTGAATCGTTGGATTATAAGAACGCATACTTATCTGATCAGGATAAATATAGGGTAATTTTACTGCCGGATTTACCGTATCTTTCGGTAAATCAATAACGACGGGTCCCGGACGACCACTGGAAGCTAGATAGAAGGCTTTTTTCAGTACCTTCGGAATATCCTCTGCTTTTTTCACTAAAAAACTGTGTTTTACGATCGGGCGGGATATCCCTACCATGTCACATTCCTGGAATGCATCATTACCAATCAACGAACTGGCGACTTGACCGGACAATACAACCATTGGAATTGAATCCATATAAGCTGTGGCAATACCGGTAATGGCATTAGTTGCTCCTGGACCGGAGGTGATCAATACCACACCAACCTTCCCGGTAGAACGAGCATAACCATCAGCCATATGAACTGCCCCCTGCTCATGACGTACCAGGATATGCTCAATGCCCCCAACCGTATGCAGGGCATCGTAAATATCCAGTACTGCCCCCCCCGGATAACCGAATATATGCTTAACGCCCTGATCAATTAACGATCGGACGACCATTTCAGCTCCTGATAACATCTCCATAGGTTTTCCTCCAGGCTCTGTTTGCAAGTTAATAAATCGGAAGTTCCTTCCACTTTTATTTTAGTAAGACGAATGGCCTCTCAGCGATATATTGATGCTGAGTTAATTAACATAACGCTAGAAACGGGTGTTAGCAATGTGAGTAAAGGCAGAATAGCAACTTTCTGACAATTCCAAATGTCTCCTGCAAGCGTTATCTTACTATCAAGAAGCTAAAGATAAGTAGAATATGATTGGCTATACCTAAAAAGAACGACAACGTATAGGTATTATCCAGTATATATACGATAAAAAACTAAAAAGCAGTTTTCAAAATCGTTTAAGTCACCGAAGTATGAAGCTGACAAAGGAAATGCAGACAAATGCCTCAAATAATTTGACCGTCATTTCCTCGTTTCTGAATAACTATTGTGAATAATTCATTCAGGTAAAACCCATTTACCCCATTTTAATTAGAGAACACGATAAAATCCTTTATTTTTTCTAGAAAACTAATTCCATATATTCAATACTTACCTGGATATATAAATATTTATTTTCATTATTAAATAACCCGACATAATAATCAGTAAAATGACGATTTAAAATAAAAGAAAATTATATTAATTAAAATAGCCAAGTTATGAATATAAGTAAACTTGGCATATCTACAAAACAACAAGACATTTATTTACAACATTGAATTATCTTTTAATATCTTTTCTAGCTGAGGAAAAACAGTAAAGCCGTCGCGATCTAAAAAGTGCCCACCATCGGAGAAACCATATAATTCAGTCCGGAGCTGCTGACTTAAATTTAATGTAAACTGTGGCGATACAATCTCATCATTAAGCGATAATATTGCTATCCGTTGGTTTATTTTCTGTCTGAGCGAGCTAAAATCCAGCTCCTCTTCAGTAAATGTACTTAATTCAGGTAAGGTTGATAGTTTTTCATAAAATCCTGAAATTAGTACAACTCCCCCAATATTTACATTATCAGGTAAAGATGAGATATAACGGAGTGTAGCAATGCAACCCAAACTATGTCCAAAAAAAAGTGTTCTTTCGTTAGGACTGGAAATGCTCTCCTGCAATTTTTCTTGCCATAAATGGGGAAAAGGAGCATGAGATTCAGGCAGTTCCGGCACAATAACATTAATATTTAACTTTTCATACTGATCTTTAAGCCAAGGAAACCAATGGTGATCAGGGGTTGCTGAAAGACCATGAACAATAACGACATTATTGAAATTCATCAATTCACCTAATTATACAAAGTGTATTTTATTTACTATACAGACTTTAAATTATCTTATCCATATATACCCGTCATCTTTCAAGTTGCCTCTTTGTTAGCTGCACTCACCCCAGTCACATCGTTATCTATGCTCCCGGAGATTCGCTCCCTTGCCGTCGCGATGCATCTTGAAATCTGGGTATTTTCAGAAAAAACCCAAAGCGGGATATTACTACAATATCCCTCATACTTTCCCTGAATAACTGGTAACACTAACTCTTTGTATAAAATCCCGAAAATCAATCTTGATACATAGATTCAATCTCTTTATAGTAACGCTGCATAATAATTTTCCTCCTCAATTTCAGTGTTGGAGTTAATTCACCCGTTTCCATTGAAAATGGTTTTGGCAGTAATATGAAACGCTTTACCTGATCGAAGTGAGCAAAGTTTTTCTGCACCTCTTTCAAGCGTTGCTCAAACATTTCGATAATCTGACTATGGCGTAGTAATTCAACCCGGTCATGATATTTGAGATTAATTGACCTTGCATACTCTTCCAATGCTTCATAACAAGGCACGATAAGAGCGGATACAAATTTACGGGCATCAGCAATAACAGCCACATGCTCAATAAAACGATCTTGCCCTAGCGTGCTTTCAATCATTTGAGGAGCAATATATTTCCCATTCGATGTTTTCATCAAATCTTTCAGACGTTCAGTAATGAACAAATTACCATTTTCATCCAACTTACCAGCATCACCTGTACGCAACCAACCGTCTTGAGTAAATGCCTTGGTGGTTTCTTGCTGATTATTGAAATAGCCTTTCATCACAATTGGGCCACGCACTTGTATCTCATCTTCTCCACTGATACGGACGTCAATGCCAGGCAAGGGTTTACCAATAGAACCAAATATATAACCTTGCTCTTCCCAACAGGAAACCGTGGCACAAGTCTCTGTCATACCATAGCCATATTTGATATTTATCCCAACAGCGAGAAAGAACAAGATAATCGTTTCGTCCAGACGTGCGCCAGCCGCAGGTAAAAACCGAACTCTGCCCCCCAATACATTTCGCAATTTACTCAACACCAATTTATCAGCCAGTCGATGCATTACTGTTGACCAAAGGCAGCTTTTTTTACTTTGCAAATTACGTAAAAACTGACGCTCACCACATTTAATCGCCCAATTAAAAAGTTTTCTTCGATGCCAAGGAGCCCTAGAAACCTTTTCAAAAACCGCACTATAAATTTTTTCGTAAAATCTCGGCACTGCACACATCACTGTCGGGCGGATATCCGCCATAGCTTGACGAACAAAATTAGTGTCGGTCAGATAAACATTTTGTGCTCCTACATGCATGACATAGAAACTCCATGCGCGTTCAAAGACATGGGATAACGGCAGAAAACTCAAAGAAACGTCCTGATCAGTTAATGTCAAGATATGATCATGTGAATACAACTGATAGGCTAAATTGCGGTAATCAAGCATGACGCCTTTAGGCTCACCCGTGGTACCAGACGTATAAATAAGTGTAAAGAGATCATCCAGATTGTGGTTAGCAATACGGGTTTCCAACGCAGATTGATGTTGTAATTTATTATCCGCCATGAAATCAGATAAATGCTGAGCTAATGAACAATCCCGCAAATCGACTGATTCATCTAAGACAATAATGTGACTTAACTGAGGGCAACGTTCTGTCAAAGTAATAGCAACATCATACTGCGGCTGCCCGCCAACAAACAAAATACGCACACCAGCATCATTAAGTATGAAACTAGCCTGTTCTTGACTACTGGTTGCATATAGAGGGACAGTGACCGCCCGAAGTTGTAATACAGCGATATCTGCCAATGACCACGCCATGCTGTTATGTGCAAAGAGGCCAATTTTTTCTTGTACATCAACGCCAATCTCCAACAACGCCCGGCTAATAGCATTGGTCTTTTTGCCAATATCATTCCAGTTTAGTTCGCGTTGTTCAGCCGGAGACCATTGGCGAAAAGCAATTTTCTCTGGGTGTTGTTTGATTTGTTGTTGCAACCGGTTTATCAAGTGATAAGGATGTAAATTTTTAGTTATCACAATCTTTTTCCTGTTCGAAAAACTTTTTTCTTATCGGAGAAAAAACAGTAATTTAATTCTCTGATAATACCTTTTCGCATCACTTATTCGCTTTTCAGCTTACAGGTGTTAGCTATTTCCTTGCAGTCTACCGATTCCTGAACAACAGGAAAAGTCTATTTATCAAAAGTTGAAAAATTTGTGATAAAATAAAAAAACTCACCACCCTTATCCAGTAGTGAGTTTTCAAGTTAATTATCTGCTACTAAGTTGACTCAACAACGATTTCATCCATTGATGCCCTTTATCTTTCGTTGTAGATTCATGCCAAATCAAATAACACGGACGACTTACTTTCTCCCACGGTAATGAAACCGCTCTTATTGCTAATTGTTCGTTATAGTGCTCAACTAACCATTTTGGTGCAATCGCAACCAAATAGGTTTGAGAGACAATATGCAACACACTATTCAAATCGGTCCCCTGATAAACCACCGAACGCAAACGTTCACCTCCATCATAATAGGGAACGCTGAATGAACAGATATTATCCAATGATACAACGGCATGATGTTCCTCATACAATTGCTGCTCACTAATACTATTTTCAATTCTTGGATGATGATTAGAAACAGCCAAAACCAACTCATCATTGAATAACGGGTAATGATGAAAATCCATACGTTCTAGCTGCGTATAGCTAATGACAAACTCAGTTTCCTGATACCTGAGCTGATGTTCAATATTATCATGTAGATATGATCTAATCGTCACACCCAGATTGGGTGTATTTTGTTTCACCTGTTCAACTATTTTTGCAGCCAGTCTAATATCTAGAGGGCTACAAATTGAAAGACTAAAAACCCTATCACTATTATCAGGTTCAAAACCAACCCCAGGTAACTCGTTATATACCAGTTGTAATGCCTGACGGACGGGACCAAATAATTGATGAGCTCTTGCCGTCGGTTGTATTCCACGCCCATAACGCACAAATAATTCATCATTGAACATTAGCTTCAAACGAGAAACCGCATTACTGACAGCCGGTTGTGACATTCCTAATATCTGTGCCGCACGTGTTACATTCTGCATTTGCATAACTGCATCAAAAACAGTCAGAAGATTGAGATCCACATTACGTAAATGAATTTCATTTGGATCTTTTTTGGTTGCAGTTACTGAGGTGTATTCAGCCATTGTTTAACTCCACTAAACTGATGCAGATGATCCCAGCTAATAACAAAACATCGGAAATACCTTCATTTATTACTCAGATATTACGATGACTCTAACTATTAACGAGATCAATTGTCTTAATCATTTCGATAACAAATAATTAAGACTCGTCCTTGTACAAATCTGAATACGCATAGCTAACCAGCGCATCCCCTTATTAATGTTAAAAATATATAATTTCAATTAGTAGACAATGTAGTGCTCATTATTCATTCACAAAAAAGTACAATTATGTTAACAATTTATTCACCCTGATATTTTGTATATGACGATAAATCAAAGAATTACACAATTTACAATAAAATTACTGACTTATTATTATTAAACAATTTTATCAGAGTTATTATATTATAGAATTATTTTTTCAAAGATATATAACATAACGTCCTATTTGTATCTATTTTTCCAATGACAAATGATGTTTTTCGGAAAAATACAAATCGACTTCCAGCTCATCACACAAAAAATACTTCATTTTAATTAATCAGTATAATGCGCTATTTTTTATATAAATCTGAGCTTATCATTAAAGTCAAACCAGAACAAAAAAGGATAAAATAAAAGCTTTTTAAATATAAACAGATCAACACTTCAATTTATCACCATGAGAAAAGTAAAACCAAGGATCATATGCCTAAATGAATTCTTGACATCACTTTTAAGATAACGTATCAATAAAAGCATACGAATCACAAACACTCATTAATACTACTGAAAGGTTGGATCGATATGATTCACTCAATTTGTCTACTAAACCTACTACTCATCGTATCTGATATGCGCGGTATGCTGGTGGACAGAAAACAGAGTTGATTTAAAACAGAGTTGGTCCAAACCAGACATTAACAAGAACCCGCGCCAAGCGCGGTTTTTTTTTACCTGCTGGGCGCAAAAAACAACCATGAGAGGAACGTACATATGAACCAGCAAGTTATTATCTTCGACACCACGTTACGTGATGGAGAACAAGCATTACAGGCCAGCTTATGTGTGAACGAAAAACTCCAGATTGCCTTGGCCTTGGAGAAAATGGGTGTTGATATCATGGAAGTCGGTTTTCCAGTTTCCTCTCCTGGTGATTTTGAATCTGTACAGACGATCGCTAAGCAGATAAAAAATAGCCGTGTTTGCGCCTTAGCCCGTTGTGTAGAAAAAGACATTGATGTGGCCGCAGAAGCATTAAAAGTTGCAGACGCTTTTCGTATCCACGTCTTTTTAGCCACTTCCGATTTACATATTGAATCCAAGCTGAAAAAAACATTCGAAAATGTCATGGAAATGGCAACTCAATCAATCAAACGGGCACGTCGTTACACTGATGATGTCGAATTCTCCTGTGAAGATGCGGGCCGTACACCTATTGATAATCTGTGTCGGATCGTTGAAAACGCTATCAAAGCAGGCGCAACGACGATCAATATCCCAGATACTGTCGGTTACACCACGCCATATCAATTTGGCGGCATCATCACTAACTTGATCGAACGCGTTCCTAATATTAATAAAGCGATAATATCCGTCCATTGCCACGATGATTTGGGGATGTCTGTCGCCAACTCTATCACAGCAGTACAATCCGGAGCTCGTCAGATAGAGGGGACGATAAACGGTCTGGGTGAACGTGCCGGTAACTGTTCACTGGAAGAAGTCATTATGGCGATTAAAGTCCGTCAGCAAATGTTAGGTGTTTATACTAATATCAACCATCAGGAAATTTACCGCACCAGTCAGTTGGTCAGCCAATTATGCAATATGCCAATCCCCGCGAATAAAGCAATTGTTGGTAGCAATGCATTTTCCCACTCATCCGGGATTCATCAAGACGGGGTACTGAAAAATCGTGAAACTTACGAAATTATGACACCAGAGTCCATCGGCCTGAAAGAAATTCAATTGAACCTGACTTCCCGTTCTGGTCGCGCCGCAGTGAAACACCGTATGGAAGAGATGGGATATCAGGATAAAGATTACGATCTGGATAGCTTATACGAAGCCTTTTTACGTCTGGCAGATAAAAAAGGCCAGGTATTTGACTATGATTTGGAAGCCTTAGCGTTCATCAATTTGCAACAACAAGAACCTGAATTTTTCCATCTGGACAACTTTAATATCCAATCTGGCTCCAATGTGATGACAACAGCTGCTGTACGTTTAGTGTGCGGTAAAGAGGTGAAATCAGAAGCTGCCACAGGTAATGGACCGGTAGATGCTGTCTATCAGGCAATCAGTCGAATAACTGAATACCCAGTTGAACTGGTTTCTTATCAGTTATCAGGTAAAGGCCAAGGAAAAAATGCACTGGGTCAGGTAAATATCGTTGTCGAATGCTTTGGGCGTCGCTTCCACGGCATGGGATTGGAAACAGATATTGTTGAATCTTCTGCCAAGGCAATGATTCATGCTCTGAACTGCGTTTGGCGTACAGAGCAAGTTAAGAAAGAGAAACAACGTATACAGCAAAATACAAAGGAAATGGTGTAAACATGTCGAACAATTATCATATTGCAGTTTTACCCGGTGATGGTATTGGCCCTGAAGTTATGGCACAAGCCTATAAGATATTGGACGCAATCCGTAAGCGTTTCAATATCCGTATCACCACCAGCGAATATGATGTGGGTGGGATTGCTATTGATCACCACGGCTGTTCACTACCGGCAAAAACCGTAGCAGGTTGCGAACAGGCTGATGCCATATTGTTCGGCTCCGTGGGAGGGCCTAAATGGGAACATTTACCACCAGCAGAACAACCTGAGCGTGGCGCACTGTTGCCATTGCGCAAGCATTTCAAACTATTCAGCAACTTACGCCCTGCCCGCTTATATGCTGGATTAGAGGTATTTTGTCCTTTACGCCATGATATTGCCGCCAAAGGCTTTGATATTTTATGTGTCCGTGAATTAACCGGCGGTATCTATTTTGGTCAACCCAAAGGACGTGAAGGCCAAGGTAAATATGAACGAGCATTTGATACTGAGGTTTATCACCGTTTTGAAATCGAGCGTATTGCCCGCATCGCCTTCGAATCCGCTCGCAAACGCGGTAATAAAGTCACATCTATTGATAAAGCAAATGTGTTGCAGAGTTCCGTATTGTGGCGAGAAGTTGTTACTGAGATTGCAAAAGCGTATCCAGATGTAGAAATCAATCACATGTATATTGATAACGCCACCATGCAGTTAATTAAAGATCCGTCTCAGTTTGATGTGATGCTGTGCTCCAATATTTTCGGCGATATCTTATCTGATGAGTGCGCCATGATTACCGGTTCAATGGGGATGTTACCTTCTGCTAGCCTGAATGAAAAAGGTTTTGGCCTGTACGAACCCGCTGGTGGTTCTGCACCAGATATTGCCGGAAAAGGTATTGCTAACCCGATAGCCCAGATCCTGTCTGCCGCTTTACTGTTGCGCTATAGCTTAGGTCACAATGACGCCGCTAATGCGATTGAACAAGCGGTTAACTACGTACTGGAACAGGGCCATCGCACAACAGATTTAGCCGGAAACGGTAAAGCAATTAGCACTGATGAAATGGGCAGCGCTATCGCCCGTTATATAGCCGAGGGTGTTTAACATGGCTAAGACTTTATATCAAAAATTATATGATGCTCATATTGTCCGGGAAGTACCGCATGAAACCCCGTTACTCTATATTGATCGTCATCTGGTTCATGAAGTAACCTCCCCGCAAGCTTTTGATGGTTTGCGTACTAAAGGCCGCCCAGTGCACCAACCCGGTAAAACGTTCGCAACAATGGATCATAACGTATCCACGCAAACAAAAGATATTAACGCTTGTGGTGACATGGCACGTATTCAAATGCAGGAGTTGATGAAAAACTGCGCTGAATTCGGTATCACATTATATGACCTCAATCATCCCTATCAGGGGATTGTTCATGTCATCGGCCCTGAACAGGGGATAACCCTACCAGGCATGACGATTGTTTGTGGTGATTCCCATACTGCCACGCACGGCGCATTCGGCTCGTTGGCCTTCGGTATTGGCACTTCTGAAGTTGAACATGTACTCGCTACCCAAACTCTGAAACAAGCCCGTGCCAAGACTATGAAAATCGAAGTGATGGGTGATGTCGGTGATGCTATTACCGCCAAAGATATCGTTCTGGCGATCATCGGCAAAACAGGCAGTGCAGGTGGTACAGGGTATGTAGTGGAATTCTGTGGTAAGGCGATTGAAGCACTTAGCATGGAAGGCCGTATGACTTTATGTAACATGGCAATTGAAATGGGTGCTAAAGCAGGTTTAGTTGCACCGGATGAAACCACTTTTACTTATATGAAAGGCCGCCAGTTCTCACCGAAAGGAGAGCTATGGAAGCAAGCTGTTGCTTACTGGAAGACATTGAAATCCGATCCTGATGCACAATATGACACCATTGTTACGATTAATGCAGAAGAGATCTCCCCGCAGGTTACATGGGGAACAAACCCTGGGCAAGTGATCGCCATTGATCAAACAATTCCAGCGCCGGAATCTTTTAGTGATCCTGTTGAACGAGCATCTGCTGAAAAAGCACTGGCGTATATGGATTTGAAACCCGGTATTAAGCTAACAGATGTGAAGATCGATAAAGTCTTTATCGGCTCTTGCACCAACTCCCGGATTGAAGATTTACGGGCTGCCGCAACCATCGCACAAGGCCATAAAGTTGCACCTGGTGTTCAGGCGATCGTTGTTCCCGGATCAGGCCCCGTTCAAGCACAAGCAGAAGCAGAAGGTTTAGATAAAATTTTCATAGAGGCCGGTTTTGAATGGCGCTTACCCGGATGTTCCATGTGTCTGGCAATGAATAATGACCGCCTGCAACCCGGTGAACGCTGTGCTTCTACCAGTAACCGCAACTTTGAAGGGCGCCAGGGACGTGGTGGACGCACCCATTTGGTGAGTCCAGCGATGGCAGCAGCAGCAGCGATTAATGGTCATTTTATCGATATACGCCATCCAGCACAGAAGTCATAAAGGAGAGAATGATGGAAAAGTTTATTCAACATACCGGCTTAGTTGCTCCTTTAGATGCGGCAAACGTCGATACTGATGCCATTATTCCCAAACAATTCTTGCAAAAAGTCACTCGCACAGGCTTTGGTCAGCACCTGTTTCATGACTGGCGTTTTCTTGATGAGGCAGGACAAAAACCTAATCCTGAATTCGTATTAAATCAGCCTTGTTATCAGGGTGCCAGTATCCTTCTGGCTCGTGAAAACTTTGGTTGCGGTTCCTCCCGTGAACATGCACCTTGGGCACTAACGGATTATGGTTTTAAAGTTGTTATCGCCCCAAGTTTCGCGGATATTTTCTACGGTAATGCTTTCAACAACCAGTTACTGCCAGTAAAACTGAACGATAACGATGTCAATGAGCTATTTGAGTTGGTTCAGCAAAACAAAGCTTGCCGTTTTACTGTCGATCTAGAACAACAGAAAGTCCATGCTGGCGATAAAAACTATGATTTTGAAATCGATAGTTTCCGGCGCCACTGTATGATGAATGGTCTGGATAGTATTGGCCTAACATTACAACATCTGGATGCCATAATAACCTACGAGCAAGAACAACCGGTTTTCCTACGTTAATTTTTCCGTTATTGATTTATCCCGTAGTTTTCTACTACGGGATTTTTTCTATAGAAATTTACAGATAGAAATAGCGATAGTAGCTGGACAAAACACCTCCAATACCAGATTATTACTCGCTTTAAACTGATATGTATACCCTATGGATTTCAAGATGCATCGCGACGGCAAGGGAGTGAATCCCCGGGAGCATAGATAACGATGTGACCGGGGTGAGTGAGTGCAGCCAACAAAGAGGCAGCTTGAAAGATGACGGGTATAAAAGAAATAGAGAGTACACAATGTATAATAAGAAAAAAAGCCAGTAAGCTTTCTTACTGGCTGGCAAATCACCATTACTCAAGAAAATTGGGGGAGAAGCCAGATTTCGTCTGGCCTATTGAGCTACTTTCAATATGGATAATTATCGTCGCAATATAAGGAAATAAAAATTGATGAATAATACTCTGGAGTTCCTCTTTTATGCCCAGTTCACGCTTACAACAACAATTCATTCGATTATGGCAACACCATCAAGGAAAAGAGGCTGAAACAACGTTACAAGAACTGGCAAATGTACTGCATTGTTCAAAACGCCATATCCGTTCACTGCTCAACAATATGCAGAAAGCTGGCTGGTTACAGTGGCAGTCTGAGTCCGGGAGAGGGAAACGTTCTCAACTGAATTTTTTACGTGATGGATGGGAATTTCAACAACAACGAGCTGAAGAGTTGCTTGAGCAACATAACGTTGAGAAGTTGGTCCAACTGGTTGGTGATAAAGATACAGTCCGTCATATGGTACTATCCCAGATTGAGCGCCGTTTCCGTCAAGGAAAAAACTTACTGCGGATACTCTATTATCGCCCCTTCCCTAATCTTCTACCCGGTTCACCTTTACGCCGTTCTGAAATTCATCTGGTCAGGCAGATATTTAATAGCCTAACCCGCATAAATGAGGAAAATGGGGAACCAGAAGCTGACATAGCTCATCATTGGCAACAATTATCCTCAAATCATTGGCGCTTTTATCTACGGCCGGCCATCCATTTTCACCACGGCAGAGAATTACAGATGGCAGATGTCATCGCTTCGCTACAAAGATTACGCAGCCTGCCCCTTTTTTCTCATATTGAAAAAGTCACAACGCCCACCCCCTACGTGATTGATATTTTTCTTTCAGAACCTGATCTCTGGCTCCCCTTATTAATCGGCAGCCCACATGCCATGATCTTGCCTCAAGAGTGGCAAAAGTTACCGAACTTCTCTCGTATGCCAGTGGGAACCGGCCCTTACCAGGTCATAAAAAACAGCGCTCAGAAACTACAAATTCGTGCCTTTGATAATTACTTTGGCTTTCGGGCACTGATTGATCAGGTGAATATATGGTTTCTACCAGAATTAGCGGAGAAACTGGTTTGTACAACTCTGCATCTGGAAAGTGACAGCACGGATAATAACTCGCTAGATAGCAGGATAGAAGAAGGCTGTTATTTCCTACTACACGACCATCGTTCAACTAAATGTAAGAGAGAAGACGTTCGCCAATGGCTATGCAGTCTGCTAACACCGATCAATCTGCTAGCGCATTGTGACCCCTTTTATCAACGTCACTGGTCACCCGCTTATGGTTTATTACTGCGCTGGCATCACAGTAAGCTCATATCCGAATTGAACAAACCAGAGGATATTACCCATCTGACCGTCACGCTTTGTCATCAACATCACGAATACCACACAATCAGCCAGATCCTTCAAGCCATACTGACCAAGTGCGGCGTCGAATTGAAAATCAACATCGTGGATTATGACACATGGTTCAATGGTAACACCGAAAGTGACCTCTGGCTTGCTACCGCCAACTTTTATAATCCTCTGGAGTTTTCGCTGTTCGCTACACTGTACGAGATGCCATTATTGAAAAAATGCCTTGGTAATGACTTAAGTAAAGAAGTATCACAATGGCGACGACAAGAGTTATCGCTTGAAGAGTGGTGCGAAAAAATAGTTGATGAACATTGGTTGCATCCACTGTTCCACCACTGGCTTGAGTTACAGGGGCAGAGAAGTATGCGGGGAGTCAAAATGAACACCTTTGGTTGGTTTGATTTCAAATCTGCCTGGTTCAACCCATATGAAGGGTAATTCACAGAAAAAGCCAGAGTTATGAACATACACAGGTGTGCAAACTTGCTTTTATTCACTTTTTCTGTGGATATCTATGTGAAAAAGGCAGGGGTAATTCAGGTATAGCTTTATATTATGAATTATCAGTCTATAGACAAAAAATGAAATAGTATTTATTTTTCATTGAAATAGCAGCTATTTATCTCGCTATTTCTAGCATCAACCATAACTATAATGGACAACGTTAGTTGATGAGAACAAAAAACAATCAAAAATTATGTTATCCACAGGTTATGCTTTTTAGTTAAGCAAAAAACAGCGGTTTTTGTAGAAAAAAGTGTTAGTCAAACCTGTAAATCAAACCAGTGATCTCATTTTTGTCTACTTATCCCATAAAACTGTGGATAACATGGTGTAAGATCCTGTTCATTATTACCAGCAATAGGTGAACAAGAACGGCAGTCAATTTTACAATATTTGAAACAGCAATAAAAAATGTTTGTATATCATGCTATTATCACTTTTTAGCTATTGTATGAACCTCGGATTTATTATTCACAGAAACTAAGGCTGTTTTTTGACCTAAAAAACGGATATCTCAAATGAACATACTGTTTTCCCCCCCACCTCCACCAGACAACGAGCAACAGTTGCTTGAATGCGCCCAACTTCTGGCTGGCTTATCAATGGGAGAACTCGCGGCAAAAGCAAATTTACCTATCCCACCCAATCTGAAACGAGATAAAGGCTGGGTAGGCATGTTGCTAGAATATTATCTGGGGGCAAGTGCCGGCAGCAAGCCAGAGCAAGATTTCGAACATATCGGTATTGAGCTTAAAACCATCCCAGTAGACAGAAGAGGTTATCCATTAGAAACAACATTTGTCTGCGTTGCACCATTAACAGGGAACAGTGGTATTACCTGGGGAAGCTGTCATGTTAGACGCAAATTATCGCGAGTGCTGTGGATACCTGTTGAAGGTGAACGGGAAATCCCTCTAGCCAAACGCAGGGTTGGCTCTCCTTTATTGTGGAGTCCCAATCAAGAAGAAGAAGAGTTACTACGTCGCGACTGGGAAGAATTGATGGATTTCATCGTGCTTGGCAAAGTAGAGAGCGTTACCGCTCGTCATGGCGAAGTATTACAGTTGCGCCCAAAAGCGGCTAACAGCAAAGCATTAACCGAAGCAATCGGTGTACACGGCCAGCCTATTATGACTCTGCCTCGCGGGTTCTATCTAAGGAAAAATTTCACTGCTCCTCTACTGGCCCGTCATTTTTTGATTTAACGTTGAGCTCTGACTGATTTTTACATCGACATACTTACCTTACATCTAATCACGCGTATAATTAGCTTTTTACCTTAAGGTTTTAATAAGCAATGTTAGAATGGATTGTTGATCCCCACGCCTGGATGGCACTTGCCACCCTGACAATTCTAGAAATCGTTTTAGGGATTGATAACATTATCTTTTTGTCACTTGTTGTGGCAAAACTCCCTAACCATCAACAAAATAAAGCACGTAAGATCGGACTAATGGGAGCAATGCTGATGCGCTTGGCGCTGTTAGCATCTATTGCCTGGGTTATTCGGCTAACCTACCCGATATTGACAGTTTTTGAACATGACATTTCTGCCCGTGACTTAATCCTATTCTTTGGCGGTCTATTCCTGATCTGGAAAGCCAGCAAAGAAATCCACGAAGCGATCGAAGGTGACAATGAAGGAGAGCTAAAACGTCCTGTTCACTCCTTCCTGGGGGCCATCATCCAGATTATGTTGCTGGACATTATTTTCAGCCTGGATTCAGTCATCACCGCTGTTGGCCTGTCCGATCACCTATTCATTATGATGGCAGCCGTTATCATAGCCGTCGGTGTCATGATGCTCGCCGCTCGTCCTATCGGTGAATTCGTTGACCGTCACCCTTCCGTCAAAATGCTGGCGCTGTCGTTCTTAATCCTTGTAGGCTTTACCCTTATTCTGGAAAGCGTACAAGTGCATATACCTAAAGGTTACATCTATTTTGCTATGTTCTTCTCAATGGCAGTGGAAACACTGAATCTCATGCGTGGGAAAAAGAAAAGAAATTAGAAATAACGCTAAATAACGCTAAAAAATATCATTCTTTGATTTAAAAAGTACGCCATAGATGCCCAGTTCAGTACTGCGGCATCTCAATTCTATGCAGCAAAAAATTGCCGGTTATTTCGGCATTTTTTGTTATACCTGGCTAACCTAGCCAAATATGAAAACTTTATTATGACTATCCAAACAAATATGCATGAAGCTAAAAGTAACTTAAGCCAACTAGCTGACAAACCTTATGTCCAACTTATACCAATAACCCAATCAGATAGGGTTCCTGGAAGATTCGAAGATCTTACTACCATAGGAGAGGATTTTTTTAATACAGACCGGGAAATTCAGTTCATGCTTGAAGGTAACAAGTGAAACATTTGTTGCTTGATAAACATGTTCTTAATGGAATTCGGTTAATTGATGCTCGCATGTAAAAAATGACAAAGAGCCTCCAAGAAAAGCATATAAAGGTTACATCAATCCAAATAACAGCCGAGTTTCAAGGGATAGCGCCACAACTCAGTACGAGCTTATTTCACTATCCCCTAAGACTATATTAAGACTATGTGCTCTTTAGCGCTTCTTAGATGCCTGTAAATAAAGCATCTCCAATGCAATAGTCGCACCGGCCAGAGCCGTAATTTCAGACTGATCATAAGCTGGAGCAACTTCTACCACATCCATACCGACAATATTTAGCGGTTGCAAACCACGCAGCAATTTCAGTGCACGATCGGTTGTCAGGCCACCAATGACTGGCGTGCCCGTACCCGGCGCAAAAGCTGGATCAAGACAATCGATATCGAAAGTCAGGTAAACCGGCATATCACCAACCGTCTCTTTTATCTGAGCAAGCAAATCATCCACACTACGGTCATTAACCTGATCAGCATCCAGTACCGTAAAACCATCGTCCCGTCCATGCTCAGTACGAATACCAATTTGTACTGAATGATGCGGATCGATCAACCCTTCATTTGGTGCGTGATAGAACATGGTACCGTGATCAAATTGGCTACCGTTTGGATAGGTGTCAGCATGAGCATCAAAATGAACCAGAGCCATTTTACCGAAATGTTTGGCATGAGCGCGCAACAAAGGCAAAGTAATAAAGTGGTCACCACCAAAAGAGAGCATACGCTTACCGGAAGCCAGCACTTTTTCAGCATGAGCCTGTAATTTATCACTCATATCCTGAGCATCACCAAAGTTGAAGACCACATCACCGCAATCTACAACTTTAAGACAATTGCGTAGCTTAAAATCCCACGGCCAACGGCGGCTTTCCCATGCCAAGTGAGTAGAAACCTGACGAATGGCCGCAGGCCCGTGGCGACTACCTGCACGACCTGATGTTGCCATGTCAAATGGTACGCCAGTAATTACCCACTCTGCATCGCTGGAATATGGCTGGAAATTCAGCGGAAAGCGCAGGAAACCGAAGGCATTAGAAACCAAAGAGTCATCTTGTTGGTTGCCCAAGGTACTTATTGTCATGAGATATATCCTCAAAAGTTTCCCGACAGAACAAAGCTATTTAATTCCAAGATACCCATGCCATGACGAAATGGGGTATTTCTGAGATAACCCTATTTCTCTGCATCTCCGCATCTGGTTTATATTAAATAACGTTATCTGTATACAGGAGGCTTAATTAACACCAGAAGATTATTCATCTTCCAGATATGTGTAGCCATAAAGACCACTTTCAAATTCCAGTAAAAATTGCTCTTGCAAGCCTGTATCCAAATCCGTGCCTTTTACTTGATCACGGAAGCGAGCCATCAATACATTAGGGTCCAGTTTCACATATTGCAGCATATCCGCGACTGAATCCCCCTCTTCACTTTGGTTATAGGTCACTTCGCCATTATCGAATACATAAACATCAATAGCCGCTGTATCGCCAAACAGGTTATGCATATTGCCAAGAATTTCCTGATATGCTCCCACCATGAAGAAACCAATCATTGGCGGGCAATCAGGATCATAAGCGGGCATCGGCATTGTCGCGGCTACACCATCACCATCCACATAATGATCAACAATACCATCGGAGTCACAGGTGATATCCAACAATACCGCACGGCGATCCAACGGCTTATCCAGTCCCTCAATGGGTAAAACAGGAAATAACTGATCGATACCCCATGCATCAGGCAGAGACTGGAACAGTGAGAAATTCACATAGAATTTGTCTGCCATACGCTCTTGCAACTCATCAATAATTGGCCGGTGAGCACGGTTGCTTGGATCAAGATCCTGTTGAATATGGCGACAGATATTCAGATATAACTCTTCCGCCCACGCCCGCTCTGCCAAATCCAGCATGCCATGAGCATATTGTGTATGAACATCATGTAGATCGAGCTGACCATCATGCAGCGATTCACGTAAAGAGCGTCTATTTCCTTCTGAATGCATCTCCTGCCAGGTTTCCCACAAACTGGTGAGCGGGCGAGAAGCATCTTCTGCCGGTGGTGTCGTCTGCGTAAATTCATTACGCTCAACCCCGATAACATTAGAGACCAAGACAGTATGGTGAGCGGTCAGGGCACGACCTGATTCCGTGATAACCGTCGGATGGGGTAAACCATGTTCATCACAAGCATCACCAATACCCCAGATGACATTGTTGGCATATTCATTCA
This sequence comes from Photorhabdus kayaii, assembly GCF_025384895.1. Classification (NCBI taxonomy): domain Bacteria; kingdom Pseudomonadati; phylum Pseudomonadota; class Gammaproteobacteria; order Enterobacterales; family Morganellaceae; genus Photorhabdus; species Photorhabdus kayaii. Next base: position 3,687 of record NZ_JAJAFZ010000012.1, on the reverse strand, counting down.
ACCCATAGTTCACAGAACAATCAGATTGAGAGCGGGTCCCTTCATAATCGACCCCCAGTCCACCACCAACATCAAAACATTGAATATTTACCCCGAGTTTATGTAATTCGACATAAAAACGCGCTGACTCACGGACACCTGTTGCAATATCACGGATATTCGCCAACTGTGAGCCTAGGTGAAAATGCAACAATTGCAGACTATCAAGTCGATCCACTGCGCGCAAAATCTCAACCAATTGCAATACCTGAGTTGCCGCCAGCCCAAACTTCGATTTTTCACCGCCACTGGCTTGCCATTTACCTGAACCCTGAGATGCCAAACGTGCACGGACTCCCAAACGCGGGATCACATTCAATCGTTCAGCTTCTTCCAATACCTGGGCAATCTCAGACATCTTTTCGATCACCAAATAAACCTTGTGACCTAACTTCTCACCTATTAGCGCCAGACGAATATATTCACGATCTTTATATCCATTACACACGATGACGGTACGAGTCATACCCGCATGGGCCAGCACTGCCATTAATTCCGCTTTAGAGCCAGCCTCAAGCCCTAAAGGTTCACCGGAACTGGCCAGTGATTCAATAACGCGGCGTTGTTGGTTAACTTTAATGGGATAAACTAAAAAGTAATCGCCTTTATAACCATATGACTCTCTGGCACGTTTAAATGCGGCATTGATTGAACGCAAACGATGTTGCAGGATTTGAGGGAAACAAAATAGCGCCGGCAAACGCAAATGTTTCTGCTCCTGCTGAACTTTTTTCACCAATTCCGCAAGATCAATTTTTGCCCCCGGCAAATCAGGATTTGGACACACACTAACATTGCCAAGATCATTGACGTAGTAGTAACTCCCTCCCCAATATGCAATATTGTAAGTCTGTTGCATTTTACGAGCGATATTATCATTCATGGCAGTCTCCTTAAGGGAGTTAGAGTTTTTCGCCTTCGCCTGTAATTAATAAATAACCCAAAACGCCATAATCTCACGTGTTGAGAAATATCAGGGAACAGCATGCTCTTAGGTTGTAAAAAGCGTTTAGTTACTACTAAACAACGACAAAATTACCGAGTGACAATACGACTGTCCGACATATCCGGCCTGTTTGCTGGTAACAGATAACATCGAATTAAAGACATATTGAAAAGAAAGGAAAAAGACGCGGATACATCCGACGACAAGTGTGGCTGTTGGCCATTAGCAATCAGCAGATAATGGTTCATTACCCCATTCACCCCCACACATGACTCATATCTAAGGAGCCATTTTCTCGATTGAGAAACAGAAGCTAGTTAGCTTTCTGCGAATCTGTAGCCAAAATAGTTCAACTACGGCCGCAGTTTATACTCGCAATCACATAAAATTGCAAAATGAAATTGAACAAAACTGACATACAAACCAAGAAATTATTCATTCACCCAATGAAAATGACTAGCTGAACTAAAAAAATCTAGCACATGGATAAGAATTATCCTAAAATAGCCATCTAGATGTTAATCCATCCATTTCCAAACTGAAATTATATTTTAAGGTAACGTTATATAATGACCACATACCTTTTCACTTCCGAATCTGTTTCCGAAGGGCATCCTGATAAAATTGCAGACCAAATATCTGATGCCGTTCTTGATGCTATTCTAGAACAAGATCCAAAAGCACGAGTTGCCTGTGAAACCTATGTTAAAACCGGCATGGTCATGGTTGGTGGTGAAATTACTACCAGCGCTTGGGTTGATATTGAAGAAATTACGCGACAAACAGTTCGAGAGATTGGTTATGTTAATTCTGAAATGGGTTTTGATGCAAACTCATGTGCAGTATTAAGTGCCATTGGTAAACAATCACCGGATATTAACCAAGGTGTTGACCGTGAAGATCCCCTGCAACAAGGTGCTGGTGACCAAGGGCTAATGTTTGGTTATGCAACCAACGAAACTGATGTACTCATGCCTGCGCCTATCACCTATGCACACCGTCTGGTTCAGCGTCAAGCTGAAGTTCGGAAAAATGGTGTACTGCCGTGGTTACGCCCCGATGCTAAAAGCCAAGTCACTTTCCAATACAATAACGACAAAATTGTCGGCGTTGACGCGGTTGTACTTTCCACACAGCATGCTGAAAATATTAGTCAGAAAGATCTGCAAGAAGCGGTCATGGAAGAGATCATCAAGCCGGTACTGCCTGCTGAATGGTTAAATCCAACAACCAAATATTTCATTAACCCAACTGGTCGTTTTGTCATTGGTGGCCCAATGGGTGACTGTGGTCTGACTGGTCGTAAAATCATCGTAGATACTTACGGTGGCATGGCACGTCATGGTGGCGGAGCATTCTCCGGTAAAGATCCATCCAAAGTCGACCGTTCAGCGGCTTATGCTGCACGCTATGTGGCAAAAAATATTGTCGCGGCTGGTCTGGCTGATCGTTGCGAAATTCAAGTTTCTTACGCTATCGGCGTTGCAGAACCGACTTCCATCATGGTGGAAACATTCGGCACTGAAAAAGTTTCAACGGCAACTTTGACTCTACTGGTACGTGAATTCTTTGATTTACGTCCTCATGGTTTGATTCAGATGCTGGATCTATTGCACCCAATCTATCGTGATACTGCCGCTTATGGTCATTTTGGTCGTCCACAGTTCCCGTGGGAAGCCACTGATAAAGCAGAAGCACTGCGTGATGCTGCGGGCCTAAAGCTATCAGCGATGAATATGTAAAAATATATACGCGAAAAGCCCGGTTTGGATAATTGAACCCGGCTTTTTTAGCATTAGCTGACAATTGAAGAATCCGTGACAATATTATTATCAGCTTGTTTCAGGATTTCTAATAAAATTCACTGATCATTGCCTATTTACTTTCAATACATGAAATTAGTTAACGTTCCAATTTCTCTACAACAAGCCATTATGAATACTTTGCAGCAAAAACTGCAACAAGCAAACTTATATCTCAACCGTGATTTTCCTGAACCTACAATAAACTACCGCCAGAGGGGAACTACTGCGGGCAGTGCCTATATAAAAAATTGGGAAATCCGCCTTAATCCAGTATTATTGATTGAAAATCAACAAACTTTTATTGATGAAGTTGTACCTCACGAATTAGCTCATCTATTGGTTTATCGCTACTTTGGGAAAGTGCCTCCACATGGAAAACAGTGGCGTTGGATGATGGAAAAAGTACTGAACGTTCCAGCTAACCGTACACACAAATTTAAAATCGACTCAGTACGTAGTCAAACTTTTACTTATTACTGTAGTTGCCAACAACATGAATTAACCCTACGACGCCATAATAAAATTCTGCGAGGAGAAAGTCATTATATCTGTCAAAAATGCGGAGAAAGGCTTATTGTTAAATCAATTGACTCTTTCAATCCTAATTTATAAAGATTTATAATAATAAAAATGTGATTTAATTACCCCACTATCTGAATATAAATCACACTAATAATATATGAACCAAAATCCTATTTTATCAATAAATTCTTATAAATATTCTCATTTTAAAAAAGAAAGAAATTTTTTAAGTAAAATTAAAATCTCCAGATAAGAAAATTAAGCAATAATTAATTTTATACCCTATGGATTTCAAGATGCATCGCGACGGCAAGGGAGCGAATCCCCGGGAGCATAGATAACTATGTGACCGGGGTGAATGCAGCCAACAAAGAG